>NZ_JBSGZI010000060.1:0-48310 GCF_053610945.1 Streptomyces sp. NPDC054849 | reverse complement strand
CCCCGAAGGGTGCGGGCCACGCCCGTACATCCGTGCACGCGTACGGACATCCGTACGGCGACTGCTTACTGAGCGGCGTTCAGGATCTCGCGCGCCAGCTTCGCGGTCTCGGTCGGCGTCTTTCCGACCTTCACACCGGCGGCCTCGAGGGCCTCCTTCTTCGCCTGCGCGGTACCCGAGGAACCGGAGACGATGGCACCCGCGTGGCCCATGGTCTTGCCCTCGGGGGCGGTGAAGCCCGCGACGTAGCCGACGACCGGCTTGGTGACGTTCTTCGCGATGAAGTCCGCCGCACGCTCCTCGGCGTCGCCGCCGATCTCGCCGATCATGACGATGAGCTCGGTCTCCGGGTCGGCCTCGAAGGCCTCCAGAGCGTCGATGTGCGTGGTGCCGATGACCGGGTCGCCACCGATGCCGACGGCGGAGGTGAAGCCGATGTCGCGCAGTTCGTACATCATCTGGTAGGTCAGCGTGCCCGACTTGGACACGAGACCGATCTTGCCGGGCTTGGTGATGTCGCCCGGGATGATGCCGGCGTTGGACTGGCCGGGGGTGATCAGACCCGGGCAGTTCGGGCCGATGATCCGGGTCTTGTTGCCCTTGGCGGTCGCGTACGCCCAGAAGGCGGCGGAGTCGTGCACCGCGATGCCCTCGGTGATGACGACGGCCAGCGGGATCTCGGCGTCGATGGCCTCGACGACGGCGGCCTTGGCGAAGGCCGGCGGGACGAAGAGGACGGAGACGTTGGCGCCCGTCTTCTCCATCGCCTCGGCGACGGAACCGAAGACCGGGACCTCGGTGCCGTCGAAGTCGACGGTGGTGCCGGCCTTGCGCGGGTTCACGCCGCCGACGATGTTGGTGCCGTCAGCCAGCATCAGCTTGGTGTGCTTCATGCCCGTGGCACCGGTCATGCCCTGGACGATGACCTTGCTGTCCTTGTTGAGGAAGATAGCCATGTGAGTCTGTGACCTCTGCCCTTACTTCGCAGCCGCGAGCTCGGCGGCCTTGTCGGCCGCGCCGTCCATGGTGTCCACGCGCTGGACCAGCGGGTGGTTGGCGTCCGAGAGGATCTTGCGACCCAGCTCGGCGTTGTTGCCGTCGAGACGGACGACCAGCGGCTTGGTGACCGCCTCGCCCTTGTCCTCGAGCAGCTGCAGCGCCTGGACGATGCCGTTGGCGACCTCGTCACACGCGGTGATGCCACCGAAGACGTTGACGAAGACGGACTTGACGTCCGGGTCGCCGAGGATGATCTCGAGACCGTTGGCCATGACGGCGGCGGAGGCGCCACCGCCGATGTCCAGGAAGTTGGCGGGCTTGACGCCGCCGTGGTTCTCGCCGGCGTAGGCGACGACGTCGAGGGTGCTCATGACGAGACCCGCGCCGTTGCCGATGATGCCGACCTCACCGTCGAGCTTGACGTAGTTGAGGTTCTTCGCCTTGGCGGCGGCCTCGAGCGGGTTCGCGGCAGCGTGGTCCACGAACTCCTCGTGGCCCGGCTGGCGGAACTCGGCGTTCTCGTCGAGCGAGACCTTGCCGTCGAGCGCGATGACGTCGCCGGAGGCGACCTTCGCGAGCGGGTTGACCTCGACGAGGAGCGCGTCCTCGGCGATGAAGGTGTCCCACAGGGTCACGAGGACCTCGGCGACCTTCTCGGCGACCTCGGCCGGGAACTGCGCCTGGGCGACGATCTCGCGGGCCTTCTCGATGGTCACGCCCTCGTTGGCGTTCACCGGGACCTTGGCGAGCTTCTCCGGGGTCTCCTCGGCGACCTGCTCGATGTCCATGCCGCCCGCGACCGACGCCATGGCGAGGAAGGTGCGGTTGGTCCGGTCGAGGAGGTACGAGACGTAGTACTCCTCGAGGATCTCCGGAGCCGTCTCGGCGATCATCACCTTGTGGACCGTGTGGCCCTTGATGTCCATGCCGAGGATGTCCGTCGCCCGGGCGACGGCCTCGTCCGGGGTGGCGGCCAGCTTCACGCCGCCGGCCTTGCCGCGGCCGCCGACCTTCACCTGCGCCTTGACGACCGACTTGCCGCCCAGCCGCTCGGTGGCCTCGCGAGCCGCCTCAGGCGTGTCGATGACTTCACCGGCCAGCACCGGTACACCGTGCTTGGCGAAGAGGTCCCTCGCCTGGTACTCGAACAGGTCCACGCGCGTCCGTCCCTTGTCTTTTTTAAAGATTCGCAGTGATTCGCGGTTGTCTGCTATCTGCGTGGGCGTGCCGCGGAGGGCAACGTGACGGCGCTGTCACAAGGAAGGCGCACACGGTGACCGTGGACGCGGCATGTCCGTCCCGCAGGTTATCCCCGAGGGCCGTAGGTCCCTAAATCGCAGATCACACCTGAGCGGTGATACCTGTCACAGATCGCCTCACGGTTGAAAGGGAAGTTCGTGTGATTCACCGATTCACACGACGGGCCGCGACGAGTGCGTCAGGGCGTCGGCAGGGGCCGCTTCTCCAGCGCCGCGGCCATCACCTCCGGGAACAGGTCGGGGGTGCAGGCGAAGGCCGGCGCCCCAAGCGCCGCAAGGGCTGCGGCGTGCTCGCGGTCGTAGGCCGGGGCGCCTTCGTCGGACAGCGCCAGCAGGGTCACGAACTCGACCCCCGCCCCCTTCATCGCGGCGACCCGCTTGAGCATTTCGTTGCGTATGCCGCCCTCGTAGAGATCACTGATGAGGACGACGACGGTGTCGGCGGGTCGCGTGATCTTCGACTGGCAGTAGGCGAGGGCCCGGTTGATGTCGGTGCCACCGCCCAATTGGGTGCCGAACAGGACGTCGACCGGGTCGTCGAGCTGGTCGGTCAGGTCGACGATCGCGGTGTCGAAGACGACCAGACGGGTGGCGATCGAGCGCATCGAGGCGAGGACCGCACCGAAGACGGAGGCGTAGACGACGGAGGCCGCCATCGAACCCGACTGGTCGATGCAGAGGATCACCTCCTTCTTCACCGATTGCGCGGCCCGGCCGTAACCGATCAGCCGTTCGGGGACGACGGTGCGGTACTCGGGCAGGTAGTTCTTGAGGTTGGCCCGGATCGTGCGGTTCCAGTCGATGTCGTGGTGGCGGGGGCGGCTGATCCGGGCGGAGCGGTCGAGGGCGCCGGTCAGCGTGGCCCGGGTGCGGGCCGCGAGCTTCTTCTCCAGCTGCTCGACCACCTTGCGGACCACCGCCCGGGCCGTTTCCCTGGTCGTCTCGGGCATCGCCTTGTTCAGGGAGAGCAGGGTGCCGACCAGGTGAACGTCCGGCTCGACGGCCTCCAGCATCTCCGGCTCCAGCAGCAGCGTGGACAGGCCGAGCCGCTCGATCGCGTCGCGCTGCATGACCTGGACCACGGAGCTCGGGAAGTACGTACGGATGTCCCCGAGCCAGCGGGCCACGTTCGGCGCGGACCCGCCGAGCCCGGCCGACCGCGCCCCCGACGTCCTGCGGGACCCGGCCTCACCGCCCCCGCCGTACAGCGCGCCGAGCGCGGCGTCCATCGCCGCGTCCCGCCCGGTCAGCGCACACCCGGTGCCATCGGCCTCTCCCCCGCCGAGCACCATCCGCCACCGCCGCAGCCGCTCGCCTCCGGCGGGGTCGGCGGTGTCATGCGCTCCCGCGGTCATGTCCGTACCGGTCATCTACCTGTCCCCCTGCACTCGTCGTATCCGCCGGCCTTCACACCGGCCCCATCCATCCGACCCACACATTCGGCCCAGCAGTCCCCTCACATCCCCGCCAGGCCCCTTTCGCCCACCGCCGAGCCGGCCGTCTCGCCCACCCCGGCCCGCTCGCCCCGCTCGCCCCGCTCGCCCTTTCTCGCCCACCGCCGGGCCCGGCCCGCCTCAGCCCCGGCGTGCCCGCCTCCCCCGGGCCAGCCCTTCTCGCCCACCCGGCCGCTCTCGCCCCGCTCGGCCCCTCTCGCCCACCGCCGGGCCCGGCCCCTCTCAGCCCGCCCGGCGCCTCTCAGTCCGCCGGCGTTTGAGGCGCTCTTTTCAGCCCCGCCGGCGTTTGAGGCGCGGGGGTCCGGGGGCAGCGCCCCCGGCAACGGCGCCGCACCCAGCCACCGGCGACGACCCCTCAGGCCACCGCGACCCCGCCGGGAGGCAAAAGCAGCATCCGCACCACCTCCACCACCGCCTCCGCCCGCACGGGATCCAGCTCCGGGGCGAAGCCCGCCGGCGCCGAGGAGCCGGGCACCGCGGCCGCCGGTCCACCGGGCCCGCGCCGGACCAGCTCGCCCAGCGTCCGCTTCACCCCCGGCTCGTACGCCCCGAAGGTCCGCCGCAGCAGGGGCAGCACGTCCGTGAAGGCCCGCTCCGGCACGCCGACCAGCCAGGCGTCGATCAGGCCCAGCAGCCGGTCGTCGTGCACCAGCAGCGTCCCCCCGCCCGAACTCCCGCCCGCGAAGCCCTCGATCCAGCCCGCCGCATCGGCCGGGGCGGCCGCCGGGGACAGCGCGAGCCCCATGAGCCGGGCCGTCTCCTCGGCCGGCAGTCGCCCGTCGTCGAGGAGCAGCCGGGCCGCCCGGCCGCGGATCAGGCCCGGCACGGTGTCCCGGCCCGCCAGCGTCCGCAGCACCGCGGACCAGCGGTCCCGCAGTCCCCCGTCCGCATCGGCCAGCAGCGCGACCGCCCCGTGCACCCCGTCGACGTGGCCGCGCATCTCCGCCGCCGCGTCGGCGTCGAGACCGGCCGTGCAGGCCGGCGGCAGCGCCACGCAGATCCGCTCGGCGAGTCCGGCCGCCACCGTGCCGAGCGCCGTCGCGTCGGTGCCCCGCACGTCTCCGTACCGCAGCGAACGGGCCAGCGCCGGCAGGGCCTTGGCGAGCCGCGCCACGTCGGTGTCCAGCGCGGCCCGGTCCGCGAGAGCCCGCAGTACGGCGGGCAGTGCGTCGGACAGTCCGGCCAGCAGGCACCGTTCGGCCAGGGCCGTCACCTCGCCGAGCTCCTCGGCTCCGGCGGCGTCCGCCTCGGCTTTGGCGGTGGCCGCCGCGAGGACGGTGGTGCCCCAGATCCCGGCCTCGGCGACGCGCACCGACAGCTCCGGCTCCCACCGCAGCCGCCAGGTCTCCCGGAAGGTCCCGGTGCTTCCCCGTGAGGCGGTGGGGGTGCCCCACTCGATGCCGAGCAGCCGCAGCCGGTGCAGCAGCAGGGATTTCGCCGAGTCGGTGTCCTTGCGCAGATCGAGTTCCAGTTCGCGGTCCTGTGCCTCGGCCTTGAGCCGCAGGGAGCGCTGCTGCCGCGTCAGGTCCCGCTGGAGCGGGACGACGGGCGCACCGTCGGGGACTTCGCCGAGCACGTCGCCGACGACGAGCCGGTCCTCGATCAGCGCGAGGGGTATGTCGGAGCCGTCGCACATGACCGCCCGGACCGCTTCGAGGGTCTCCGTCAGACCGGGCAGCGGTCTTCCCCGCATCGCGGCCAGGGTCTGGGCCAGCCGGACCGCTTCGATGACGTGCGCCGAGGAGACCTGCCGGTCCTCCGCGCGGAGCAGGCCGGCGACCTTGGTCAGCCACCGCTCCACGGGCCGGTCCTCGGCCGAGAAGAGGTGGGCGTACCAGCCGGGCGAGGTGATCCCCGCGCCGTACCCGCCGGCCCGGGCGAGCCGGCGGTGGGTCCAGGGCACCCAGGTAGTCTCCACCTTGACCTTCGGCAGGCCGGTCAGCAGCGCCTTGTCGGCGGCCACGGTGGTCTTCGCCCGCAGCGCCGGGACGTGCCAGGCCCCGCACACCACGGCGTACGCGTCGCCGAACTCCCGGCGGGCGGCCCGCATCCGCTGGCGCATGTACGCCTCGCGCACCAGGTCGCGGTGGTGGCCGCCGTCGCCGTAGGCCTCGCGCAGGGCTCCCATCGCATCCCCGAGCGCTTCGAACGCGCCGAGCACCTCCTCCCGTACGCCTCCGGCGCCCCGGTGCTCGACCACGTCCTCCCACCAGCGCTCCGGGTCGTCGTACCCGGCGGTCTCGGCCAGTACCGCGAGGGGGTCCAGCCTGACCGCATCGGACTCGGGGTGGTCCGTCGCCCCTTCAACGGCCAGCGAGTACGCGGCCGGCAGGTCCATGAAGCGCACCGGTACGCCGGTCTCCTGCGCCCAGCGGATCGCCACCCACTCCGGGGAGAAGCCGGCCAGCGGCCAGAAGGCGGCCCGGCCGGGATCGTCCGCGGCGTGCGCGAGCAGCGCCACGGGCGGCCGCATCCCGGGGTCGGCGGCCAGCGCGAGCAGCTCGTCCCCCTCGGGCGGTCCCTCGATCAGGACGGCCGCCGGGCGTGCCTCCTCCAGGGCGGCGCGCACGGCGCGGGCCGAGCCGGGCCCGTGGTGCCGTACGCCCAGCAGCAGCGGTCCCTTCAGGCTCGGGCTCATACCGTCGCCTCCCGGCAGGCCCGGTAGAAGTCCTTCCAGCCGTCGCGCTCGCGGACCACGGCCTCCAGGTACTCCTGCCAGACCACCTTGTCGGCGGCCGGGTCGCGGACCACGGCGCCAAGGATCCCGGCGGCCACGTCGGAGGGGCGCAGTACGCCGTCCCCGAAGTGGGCGGCCAGGGCGAGGCCGCCGGTGACGACGGAGATGGCCTCGGCGGTGGACAGGGTGCCGCTGGGCGATTTCACCTTGGTCCGGCCGTCGCCGGTGACCCCGTCGCGCAGCTCGCGGAAGACGGTGACGACGCGGCGGATCTCCTCCAGCCCTTCGGGCGCGGCCGGCAGGTCGAGGGCGCGGCCCATCTGGTCGACGCGGCGGGCGACGATGTCGACCTCAGCGTCGGCGGTGGCGGGCAGCGGCAGGACCACGGTGTTGAAGCGGCGGCGCAGCGCGCTGGACAGCTCGTTGACCCCGCGGTCGCGGTCGTTGGCGGTGGCGATGAGGTTGAAGCCGCGCACGGCCTGCACCTCGTCGCCGAGCTCCGGTATCGGGAGGGTCTTCTCGGACAGGACGGTGATGAGGGTGTCCTGCACGTCGGCGGGGATGCGGGTGAGCTCCTCGACGCGGGCGGTCATGCCGTCGGCCATGGCCCGCATGACGGGGCTGGGGACGAGGGCCTCGCGGCTGGGGCCGTGGGCGAGCAGCCGGGCGTAGTTCCAGCCGTACCGGATGGCCTCCTCGGGGGTGCCGGCGGTGCCCTGGACGAGGAGGGTGGAGTCTCCGCTGACCGCGGCGGCGAGGTGTTCGGACACCCAGGTCTTGGCGGTGCCGGGGACGCCGAGCAGGAGCAGGGCACGGTCGGTGGCCAGGGTGGTGACGGCGACTTCGACGATGCGGCGCGGTCCCACGTACTTGGGTGTGATCACCGTGCCGTCGTCGAGCGTGCCGCCGAGCAGGTACGTCGCGACGGCCCACGGGGAGAGCTTCCAGCGGGTCGGGCGGGGCCGGTCGTCGGCGGCCGCCAGGGCTTTCAGTTCGTGGGCGAAGGCGTCTTCTGCGTGCGGTCGCAGCGCCTCGGCGCCGGTGCTGTTCGCGGGCGTGGTCATGGTCCCCCTCCAATGCTCGGCAGCCGCTTCCGACTGCTGCATCCAAGGTGCACCACGCCACTGACAACGGGCCCCGTTTTGAACGTCGTTGCAGGTCAGCGCGATTGTCAGTGGGGTTCTCTACGGTGGTTCACATGACTGAGCAGGGGGTCCGCTGGACAGCGGAACAGGTACTGGTTCTGGCTCCTGACGATGCCTCACGCAAGGCGGGGGGCAGACTCGGCGGAGCGGGGCCGTGGTCGCAGATCGGAGGTTCCGCTTCCGGTTCCGTGTGGGGGTTGTGCAAGGGCAGCGGGAGCAAGCCGTACCGGACGGTCGTGGACCTGACGGGGCCGGCGTACAAGTGTTCCTGTCCGAGCCGGAAGTTCCCGTGCAAGCACGCGCTGGGGCTGCTGCTGCTCTGGTCCGCCGAGGGGGTCGGCGAGCCGGGGCAGGCACCGGACTGGGCCGCGCAGTGGCTGTCGGAGCGGGCGGCGAAGGCCGCGCGGCCGGCCGCCGGGGCGGGCGGGCCGGTGGACGAGGAGGCGGCGCGGCGGCGGGCCGAGCGGCGTGCGGCGCGCATCGGCGCGGGCGTCTGCGAGTTGGAGCAGCGGCTGGCCGACCTCTTGCGCAGCGGCCTCGCGGGCCAGGAGCAGGCGGGATACGCGGCGTGGGAGGAGACCGCCGCCCGGATGGTCGACGCGCAGGCACCCGGACTGGCCGTGCGGGTACGGGAGTTGGGGACGATACCCAGTTGCGGCCCCGGCTGGCCCGCCCGGATGCTGGAGGAGGCGGCGCTGCTGCACCTGCTGGACCGGGCCTGGCTGGGGGTGGCCGGGCTGCCGGAACCGCTGGCGGCCACGGTGCGCAGCCGGGTCGGACTACCGGCCTCCGGGGAGGGGGAGGCCGTACGGGACCACTGGCTGGTCCTGGCCCAGTACGACTCGGCGTCCGCGGACGGACGGCTCACCACCCGCCGGATATGGCTGCGCGGGCTGGCGGGCGGGCGGCCCGCCATGGTGCTCGACTTCGGACCGCCTGGGCGGCCACCGGGGCTGGCACTGCCGGTGGGACTGGTGCTGGAGGCGGAAATGCGCTTCCGGCCCGGGTCGGCGGGACTGCGGGCGGACCTCGGGGAGAGGTTCGCGGCGGCCGTGCCGTCCGCTGAGGTTCCGTCCGGGATCAGCACGGGGGCGGCCCTGGAGGCGTACGGGGCCGCGCTGCGGGAGGACCCGTGGCTGGAGTCCTGGCCGGTGGTGCTCGGACCGGTGGTCCCGATACCGGGAGAGCTCGGCTGGCAGCTGGCGGACGCGGAGGGCACCTCCGCCCTGCCGGTGCCCCTCACGGGGGCCGGCAGCCGCTCCCGCGGGGGTCTGTGGCAGCTGGCCGCGTTGTCGGGCGGGGGCCCGGTGACGGTGTTCGGCGAATGCGGCCACCGCGGCTTCATTCCGCTGACGGCCTGGCAGCCACACTCGCCGGAGCCGGTCGCCCTGACCTGAGCAGGGGCGGAGAAACACAAGGAGAGATCACTGGGGGCCTGGGGGCCCGTATGCCGTCCTTCAAGGGGCGGCGGGGAGGGGACGCGCACGGCGCCGGGGGGCGCCCGCGCGGCACGACGAGGATGCGGCGGCGCGGGGGCGCCGGCGTTGTGGTGACGAGAGGCCGGGGGGCTTGCATGAACGACAACCACGCCAGCTGAACGCAGGTGCATGCAGGGGGACATCGACAGCTCCGGTCCCGTGGAGGGGACGGGACCGGAGCGACAGCACGCGACGCAGGACGAACGAGGGAGGGGCCCGATGGGCAAGGGTGACGAGGGGTACGGGGAGTGGGAGGAGCTGGTCGGCGCCGCACTGCTGGGCACCGGCCGGCGCCGGGGCGGGGGCCCGGCCGGCTCGCCGGAGGCGCTGCTGGACGCGGCGGCGGTGCACACCGTGCGGCGCCGGGCAGGGCTGCGGCCGGCCGAGGCGCGTCCGCGCCCGGAGCCCGCGCCCCGGGACCCCCGCCCGGCGCCTCCGGAGGCGGCCCGCCGCCGGCTCGCACAGCTGCTGGCCGGCCGGACCGGCGCGGTCAACGGCGGCGGGCGCCGTGGGGCCGCCCCGGATCTGACGGAGCTGCTGCCCCAGTGGCTGGCCGCGGCCGGGCGGCACGGCTACCGTTCGCCGGCCGCGCTCGTACCGGCGTTGCTGGACGCGGCCCGGGCCCGTACGGACCTGCGGCCGCAGGCGCTGGCCCTCGCCGGGACGCGGGGGCTCTGGCTGGCCCGGATGAATCCGGACTGGCGCTTCGCCCTGCGCGGCGGGGTGGGCGGCGCAGGCGAGCTGCCGGACGTCACGGACCGGGCGGGGGTAGAACGGCTGTGGCAGGAGGGACTGTTCGCGGAGCGGGTGGCTCTGCTGGGCGCCGTCCGGGCCCACGAGGCGACGGCGGCGCCGCGGCTGCTGGCGACGACGTGGGCCACCGAACGGGCCGAGGACCGGCTGATGTTCCTCGATTCACTGCGCGTGGGACTGTCGACGGAGGACGAACCCTTCCTGGAGGCGGCGCTGAGTGACCGCAGCCGCAATGTCCGTGCGACCGCCGCCGAGCTGCTGTCGGCACTTCCGACATCGGCACTGGCGGGACGGATGGCGAAGCGGGCGCTGGCCTGCATGGGTCCGGAGGGGGTGACCCCGCCGGCCGAGTGCGACGCGGAGATGCTCCATGACGGAGTGGTCAAGCGACCGCCCGCCGGTCGCGGGGAGCGTGCCTGGTGGCTCGGCCAACTCGTCGAGGCGGCGCCGCTGTCGTGCTGGCGCGAGCGGTTCGGCGGGCTCGGCCCGGCGGAGATAGTGGCGCTGCCGGTGGCCGCGGGCGAGGGCTGGACGGAGGAACTGCACGCGGCGTGGTGCCGGGCCGCGGTGCGCCAGCGCGACGCGGAGTGGTCGCGGGCCCTGCTCGGCCCGGCGTCCGCACCGCCCGCGGCGGCCCCGGGCACCGCGTCGCTCGCGGAGCGGGCCAAGCTCCTGGAGACGCTGCCGGACGCGGAGCGGGCGGAGTGGGTCGCGCAGTTCATACGGGCCCACGGGCTGTCGGAGGCGTTCCAGCTGCTCGGGGTGTGCGTGGTGCCATGGGCAGGGGCTCTGGGCCGGGCGGTCGTGGACGCGCTGGACACGGCTCGCGATGCGGGCAGCTACCCGTGGAGCTTCAGCGGGGTGATGGGCCTGGCCGAACGCTGCCTCGATCCCGTGGAAGCGGGCCGGCTGGAGGCCCTGACCACGGCCGCGGAGGATCTGCCGGACGCGGCTCCGGGCGCCGCCGCGTACTGGGCCGAGGCGTTCCAGCGGCTGGTCGCCACGCTTCGCCTGCGCGAGGCGATGCTGTCGGAGCTGGCGTCGTAGGCACCACCGGGCGGGTGCGGGCGGCCGTTGCGGAGCTGCTCCCGCGCCCCGGAACGCCGGGGAGGCTGCGATCCAGCCTCCCCGGCGTTCAAGGCGCGAGGTTGCGGCGGCTGCACCCCGCCATAGGCGGCGGCGCAGCCGGACGTGAGCCGCCTGCCGTCGGCTACTGGCGGACGTGAGCGCGGACCCAGTCCACGATCGCCGTCGTCGTCGCGCCCGGGGTGAAGATTTCGGCCACGCCCCTTTCCTTGAGGGGGGCGATGTCGTCCTCCGGGATGATGCCGCCGCCGAAGACCTTGATGTCCTCCGCGTCGCGCTCCTTGAGGAGTTCCAGCACGCGCGCGAAGAGCGTGTTGTGGGCCCCGGAGAGGATCGAGAGGCCGATCGCGTCGGCGTCCTCCTGGATCGCGGTGTCCACGATCTGCTCGGGGGTCTGGTGGAGGCCGGTGTAGATGACCTCCATGCCCGCGTCCCGCAGCGCCCGCGCGATCACCTTGGCCCCGCGGTCGTGGCCGTCGAGACCCGGCTTGGCCACCACCACACGGATCGGACCGGTCACACCCATCGCACTGCCTCCCGAGTGAACGAACGTTAAGTACAGCATCGCGCACGCCGCCGTTTCGCGGTCCATCACGAGGGGGAAATCACACGTGGGACGGCATTGCGCCACCGTGCCGACAGCCGCACGGCACGGTGACGCAACGGCCGCGGTCCCAAGAGGCTCAGGGGAGGCCGTCGATGGGGCTGTCCATACCCATGTCCATGCCCTTGTCCGGCGCCGCGCTGCGGGCGGGCGCGCTCGAGGTGATGGTGCTCGGCGGGCACCTCCTGCTGTATCCCACCGGAGTGTGCCAGGAGAAGGTCGTCTCCGGCGCCCCCGCGACACGGCCGCCCGTCCTCCTCCTCCACGGGTTCACCGACAACCGGTCCGTCTTCGTCGTGCTGCGCCGCACCCTCGGGGCCGGTGGCGTGCGGCACGTGGAGGCGTACAACTACTCGCCCTTCACCCTCGACCTGCGCGTCACGGCCCGCCATCTCGCCCGGCGCGTCGAGGAGCTGTGCGAGCGCACCGGACACGAGCGGGTGGATCTGGTGGGGCACAGCCTGGGCGGGCTGGTCGGCCGGTACTACGTGCAGCGTCTGGGCGGCGACACCCGTGTCCGGACCCTCGTCACGCTCGGCACCCCTCATTCCGGCACACGGGTCGCCCCCTTCATGAACGCGCACCCCTTGGTGCGGCAGATGCGCCCGGACTCCGAGGTGCTGGCCGAGCTGGCCGCGCCCGCGCCCGGCTGCGCCACCCGATATGTGGCGTTCTGGAGCGAATTCGACGCGCTGATGGCTCCGGTTGCGACCGCACGGATCGAGCACCCTGATCTGCGTGTGGAGAACGTGCAGGTCACCGGGATCGGGCACCTCGCGCTTCCCGCTCACCCCACCGTGATCGCCGCGGTCCGGCGCGCCCTCGACGGGCCCGGGCCCGCCGCCGTCGCGAGCCTGGACGCCGCCTCCGTCGCCTAGCCCGCCGACGACCGCCAGTCGAACTAATTTCGAACTCAAGGCCAAGGGTGCGTCTTTCGGCGACCGAAAGGCGGCCGAATGCCCGGTTCCGGGGATCTGGAAACCCGGCGAAGATTGTCCTGGCGAGTAACCGCCGGGTACAGTCACGCCACTGCTCTCCTCCGGTGAACTTCGAGTTCCCGGCCACCCAGGCCCCACTGCCGAGGCGAAAGAGAAGTTGGTGAACGACCGCCCCTCGTCGGGCCCGTACCCGGATGCTGGGTACGACGGCCTTTCCACCACCGCTTTCGCTGGTGACTCGACCTACGTTTCCTATGAAACGCAGGGCCAGGGGGTCAATTACGCCGCCTACGGCTCCTACGAGACCGGCGCGTACGACACCACCGCGTGGACCGGGCAGGACGGATATCTGTCCACGATCCCGTCCCAGGCCGCCCCCGAGGACACCACCGGGAGCTGGGACGCGAGCGCCTGGAACATGCCCGGCACGGACCACTCCGGCTACACCGAATACCAGCCGGCCTCCTACGGCTACGACGCCTCCGCGGAGCAGACCGGGCACTGGGCGATGCCGGGCTACGGCACCACGGGCACCGAGACCGGCGCCTACGACGCCACCGCCTGGAACACCGCCTCGCAGACCCCGGCGCAGCCCGACGCCGCCTACGGGTACGAGTACCAGCCCGCGCAGCAGGAGTACACGTACGGGGCGACCTCCGTCGGCTACGCCTACGAGGCCCCGGCCTCAGTCGTCGACTCCGGGCAGAACGGGTTCGAGTCCGGGATCCAGAACGGGTTCGAGGGCGGGTACGAGACGGCGACCGCGGGCGGCACATACAGCGAAACCGCCGTCTTCCAGGTGCTCTCCGACGACACACCCGAGGGACACGACGGACACGAGGGACACGAGGTCCACGAGGACCACGAGGACCACGACGTCGTCGAACTGGCCGAAGTCCACGAGCTCCACCAGGTCCACGACCTCCCCACGCAGGCCATGCCCGTGACCGCCGCTCCGCGCGCCGCGCGCCGGACCGCCGCCAAGGGGAACGGCCGGGGCGGCGCCAAGGCGAGCAGCAGCCGTCGCCGCAACCCGGCGAAGCGTTCCGCCTTGCTGACCGTGGCCGTGCCCTCCGCCTGCGTGATGGGCGTCGCGGGCGTCGCGGCCGCCTCCGTCGGTGGACTCACCGGCACGGAGAAGCCCGGCGAGGACACCACCACGATGGCCGCGCCCGACCCGGCCTCGGTGAAGCCGGTCGCGGCGAACACCAAACTCGACACCCAGCTGGTCGCGCTCAGCGCCGACGCGGGCGACTTCGCGGACCGCGCGAGCCGCACGCAGGAGCGCATCGACCTGCAGCAGCGCCAGGTGGAGGAGAAGAAGAAGAAGGCGGAGGAGGCCGCGGCCAAGGAGGCCGCCCGCCCCAAGTTCGCCCTCCCCGTCTCGCAGGGGGGCCTCAGCGCCAACTTCGGCCAGGCCGGCGGCATGTGGATGTCGGTGCACACCGGCATCGACTTCCCGGTGTCCTACGGCACCCCGGTCATGGCGGCCACCGACGGCACGGTGCGCACCCAGTACAACAGCGCCTACGGGAACATGGCCATAGTGACCGCGCCCGACGGCACCGAGACCTGGTACTGCCACCTGAGCTCCACCAAGATCCGTGGCGGCAAGGTCAAGGCGGGCGACGTCATCGCGTACTCCGGCAACTCCGGCAACTCCACCGGCCCGCACCTCCACTTCGAGGTCCGGCCCGGCGGCGGGTCCGCGATCGACCCCCTCGCGTGGCTCCGCAGCCACGGCCTGGACCCGCGGTAGCCCGCGGCCCGGCCCGTACGCGGTCGGGCAACGCACCCACCCGGCACGCAGCCAGAGCAGTCGGCAGCCAGCCTGTCGGCATGCAGACCGGCCGACAGGTCAACCGCCCAGCCAGCAAACGCCCAGCACGGCGAACGCCCCGGCGGGCAGCCACGCCGCGGCCGGACTACCGCCCGGCCCCGCAGCCGCCCGCCGCCGTCCTCAGAGCTTCTGCACCGGCGCGTAACGCAGCAGCAGCCGCTTGGGCTTGTCGTCCCCGAAGTCGACGGTCGCCTGCGCGTCGGCGCCCGCTCCCTTGACCTCCATGACGGTGCCGAGCCCGAACTGGTCGTGCGTGACCCGGTCACCGACCACCAGGGCGACGACCGGCTTGTCCGCGGCCCGTCGCGTCGCGAATCCGGACGGACCCGACTTCGTGCGCGACGAGGACAGGAACGCCTCCGGCGACGTGCCGAACGTCGTCTTGCCCGCACCGGACGACCCGTACCCCGAGCTCCGCATCGGCCCCGCCGGCTTCTGGGACGCGCCCGTCCGCTTCCACTGGAGGTACTCCGCCGGAATCTCCTCGAGGAACCTCGACGGCGGGTTGTACGACGGCGTGCCCCAGGCACTGCGCATGCTCGACCGGGTCAGGTACAGCCGCTCGCGCGCCCGCGTGATGCCGACGTACGCGAGCCGTCGCTCCTCCTCCAGCTCCTTGGTCTGACCCAGCGCCCGCATGTGCGGGAAGACCCCGTCCTCCATGCCGGTCAGGAAGACCACCGGGAATTCGAGACCCTTGGCGGTGTGCAGCGTCATGAGCGTGATGACGCCCGTGCCGTCGGTGTCCTCGTCCGGGATCTGGTCGGAGTCGGCGACGAGCGCGACCTGCTCCAGGAACTCGGCCAGCGTGCCGGAACCGGGAGCCGGGGCCCCGGTCTCGGCGGCCTCGGCCACAGCGGCCTCGCGCGCCTGCTCGAACTCCAGCGCAACCGCCGCCAGCTCCTGCAGGTTCTCGATGCGCGTCTCGTCCTGCGGGTCGGTCGACGCCTGGAGTTCGGCGAGGTAACCCGTACGCTCGAGCACCGCTTCCAGGACCACCGCCGGGCCCGCGCCCGAGTCGACGATCGTGCGCAGCTCCTCCATCAGCACGTTGAACCGCTTCACCGCGTTGGTGGAGCGTGCAGCCATGCCGAAGGCCTCGTCCACCCGCCGCAGGGCCTGCGGGAAGGTGATCTTCTCGCGCATCGCGAGGGCGTCGATCATCGCCTCGGCGCGCTCGCCGATGCCGCGCTTGGGCACGTTCAGGATGCGCCTCAGCGGGACGTTGTCCTCCGGGTTCGCGAGGACGCGCAGGTACGCGAGGACGTCGCGGACCTCCTTGCGCTCGTAGAAGCGGACGCCGCCGACGACCTTGTAGGGCAGCCCGACCCGGATGAAGATCTCCTCGAACACGCGCGACTGCGCGTTGGTCCGGTAGAAGATCGCGACGTCGCCCGCCTTGGCGTCCCCGGCGTCCGTCAGCCGGTCTATCTCGTCGGCGACGAACTGCGCCTCGTCGTGCTCGGTGTCCGCGACGTAGCCGGTGATGACCGCACCCGTGCCGGCCTGGGTCCACAGGTTCTTGGCGCGGCGGTTCTCGTTGCGCTCGATGACGGCGTTGGCGGCCGAGAGGATCGTCTGCGTCGAGCGGTAGTTCTGCTCCAGCAGGATCGTCGTCGCGTCCTTGTAGTCCTCCTCGAACTGGAGGATGTTGCGGATGGTCGCACCGCGGAAGGCGTAGATCGACTGGTCGGCGTCACCCACCACGCACAGCTCGGCGGGGGGCAGGTCCGGGTAGCCGGTACCCACCAGCTCGCGCACCAGGGTGTACTGCGCGTGGTTGGTGTCCTGGTACTCGTCGACGAGGACGTGCCGGAAGCGGCGCCGGTAGTGCTCGGCGACGTCCGGGAAGGCCTGGAGCAGGTGGACCGTCGTCATGATGATGTCGTCGAAGTCGAGGGCGTTGGCCTCGCGCAGCCGCCCCTGGTACATCGCGTACGCCTGGGCCAGCGTCTTCTCGAAGCCGTCCACGGCCTGGTCGGCGAAGGCTTCCTCGTCGATCAGCTCGTTCTTCAGGTTCGAGATCTTGGCGGTGAAGGATTTCGGCGGGAACTTCTTCGGGTCCAGGTCCAGGTCGCGGCAGACGAGCGCCATCAGGCGCTTCGAGTCGGCCGCGTCGTAGATCGAGAACGAGGACGTGAAGCCGAGCCGCTTGGACTCGCGGCGCAGGATCCGCACGCATGCGCTGTGGAAGGTGGAGACCCACATGGCGTTGGCGCGCGGGCCGACCAGGCCCTCGACGCGCTCCTTCATCTCGCCGGCGGCCTTGTTGGTGAAGGTGATCGCCAGGATCTGGCCGGGGTGGACGCCCCGCGCGGACAGCAGGTGTCCGATGCGGTGGGTCAGCACCCGGGTCTTGCCGGAGCCGGCGCCGGCCACGATGAGCAGCGGGGATCCCGCGTGCACCACGGCAGCGCACTGCTCCTCGTTGAGCCCGTCCAGGAGCGTCGCCGGGTCGATGACGGGCCTGGGGGCGCCGTCCCGGTAGTACGCGTCCCCGCTCATGGGTACGTCGAACCGCCCCCCGAAGAGGTCGTCCGCGCCCGCCTCGGGGGCGGCGTGGTCCTCGGGCGGCGGCGGGACCTCGTCCGAGGGGGTGAGGTCCGCCAGGAAACTGTCGTCAAAGAGGCTGCTCATCGCAATCCGAGTCTAGGGTGCGGGACCGACAGCCGGCTGCGCCCCCGGAAAATCCCTCGGCGGGAACGCGTCACCCAGCACGATCTCCAGCAGGCCGGGGAAGCGCTGGTCCAGGTCGTCGCGCCGCAGTGCGAGGGAGAGCCTGCGGCCCTGGGGGCGCTGGCGTATCACGCCGCTCTCGCGCAGCGTCCTGAGGTGGTGCGTGACGCTCGACCTGGGCAGGTCCGGGACGACCTCGCCGCAGAAGGCGTGCTCGCCGGAGGCGAGCCTGCGGACGATCTCCAGCCGGACGGGATGTCCGAGCGCCGCCAGGACGTCGACCAGTGCGATCCGGTCGGCGGCGGGGTGGGGAAGCTCAGCAGCGGCGGCCATGGACGCCACTGTACGCAGATCTCGTACGGAGATTCCGGTGCGGTTCTGCGGGTGGCCGCCCGCCCGCAGGTGCCGTACGGCCACCCCGTACGCTCGGCGACCATGGACGTACTGATCGATGTATTCGTCGGCCTGCACATCATCGGGATCGCCTCGCTCCTCGGTGGCTTCCTGACCCAGATGAAGGCGATGAGTGCCGGCACGGCCCGCTTCACGCCCGCCATGCTGCACGGTGCGCTCACCATGCTCGTCACCGGCGTGCTGCTCGTCGGTTTCAACGAGATGGACGGCACGCCCGTCGACAACGTCAAGATCGGCGTGAAGCTCGCCCTCCTCTTCGTGATCCTCGCCCTCGTCTACGTCAAGCGCGACGAGGAGCGGGTGGAGAAGGCCCTGTTCGGCGCGGTGGGCGGGCTGACCATGGTCAACGTCTTCATCGCCGTTCTCTGGCACTGATCCGCACCGGACCGATCCGCTCCGGTCCCGAGCGGCCACCTCCAGTCACATCAGGCCACTTACGATCATTGCGTCATCCGCCCGTTACCTCCGGGTCTAGCGTCCTCCTGCCAAGCACCGGCAGAGGAAGGACGTGAGGGCCGCGTGGCCAGTCATCGAAAGCCCAGGCAGCGCCCGCTTTCCGGCGGCAGGGTACGGACCGCCGCCACCCTCGCCCTCGCGGGCGCTGCCACCGCCACCGCCTTCGAGGGCACCTCCCAGGCCGACCCCCGGCTCACCCCCTCCCAGGTCAAGTCGGAGGTGGACCGGCTCTACGAGGAGGCCGAGGCGGCAACCGAGCGGTACAACGGGGCGAAGGAGAAGGCCGATGAGGCCGACCGCGCGCTCACCGGCCTGCGCGAGGAGACCGCCCGCAAGACGGACCAGCTCAACACCGCCCGCAGCGCGCTCGGGACGCTCGCCGCCTCCCAGTACCGCAGCGGCTCCCTGGGCCCGGCCGTGCAGCTCGCGATGGCGGACGACCCGCAGGAGTACCTCGCCCAGTCCTCCTTGATCGCCCGCGCCGGGGACCGCAACGCCGCGGGGATCACCACCGTGCGCCGCCGGCTCGACGAGGTCGGGAAGCTGAAGGAGCAGGCCGCCGGACGGCTCGCCGACCTGCGCTCCCGGCAGGACGAGCTCGCCGAGCACAAGGCCGTGATCGAGGGCAAGCTCGACACCGCCAAGCGCCTGCTGGCCAAGCTCACCGCGGAGGAGCGGGCCGCGTACGAGGCCCAGTCCCCCGGCGCCGCATCCGGAGCCTCGCCCGCCGCCGCACCCGCCGCCGCACCCGCAGTCGCGAAGGGCGGTACGCCCCCTGCGCCGTCCGACGGTTCCCGCGCGGCCCGGGCCGTGGCCTTCGCGTACGGGGCGATCGGCAAGCCGTACGTGTGGGGTGCGACGGGCCCCGGTTCCTTCGACTGCTCGGGCCTCACCCAGGCGGCCTGGCGCTCGGCGGGCGTCTCCCTGCCCCGCACCACCTACACCCAGATCAACGCCGGCCGGCGCGTGTCCCGCGACCAGCTGGCCCCCGGCGACCTGGTGTTCTTCTACTCCGGAGTGACCCACGTGGGCCTCTACATCGGCAACGGCCAGATGATCCACGCCCCGCGCCCCGGATCGACGGTCCGGCTGGCACCGATCGACTCGATGCCCTGGGCCGGAGCCTCCCGCCCCGCGTGACCCGCCACCTGTCCCCCGTCGGGACCGGACCAGGACCCGCGGGACCGCACCCGCGCGGACCGGACCCGCGCGGACCGATCGGACGCCCTAAGGAGCCTTGACCACGCCACTCAGCCAGCCGAAGGTCTGCGGCAGCTGCTTGGACCACGATTCGAGGTTGTGGCCGCCGACCACCTTCTCCGCGTGCACCCAGGTCGGCGGCTTCGCGGCGGCCTTGACGTCCATGCCCGAGAGGTAGCCGTCCTGCACTGCGCCCGACATCCACAGCGACACGGCCGGCGGCGTCGGCTGCGTCTTGAGCACGTGCAGCAGGTTGTGGGTGCGGCGCAGCTCCGGGTCCTGGGCGACCAGCGAGGAGGGCTCCTGGCCGGGGTCGTTGTAGCCCGACAGGGAGACGGCCGCGCTGTAGCGGTCGGGGTGGGCGATCGCCAGCTTGGCGGCGCAGTAGGCGCCGGCCGAGTAACCGGCCACGCCCCAGGTGCGGGCCTCGTCGGAGGCCCGGAAGTTGTCGACGACCATCTTGCGGACGTCGACGCTGAACCAGCTGTCGGCGTTGACCTTGCCGGGGATGTTGGCGCATCCGGTGTCACCGTTGCCGAGCAGCATGGCGCGCGGCGAGACCAGGATGAACGGCTGCACCGTGCCGCTCTTCATCAGCGGCTCCAGCACCTCGTGCGCCTTGAGCCCCTGGAACCAGGACTTCCCCGTCCCCGGTATGCCCGGGATGAGCTCGACCACCGGGAACTTCTTGTCCTTGTAGGCCGGGTCGTCGTACTGCGGCGGCAGCCACACCAGGACATCGCCCTTGACCCCGGAGATCTTGCCGTCGAGCTCGGTCTTCTGGACCCTCCCGCCGAGGCCCTCCACGGGCTGGAAGTCCTGGCGCACCTTCGGCGCCTCCGCGGCCTTCTTGCCGCCGAGCCCGTCCGGGCCGAGGTCGGGCGCTGCCGTCACGTACGTGCCGGTGCCGAGCAGGTCGCCCCACGAGGCGTAGAAGTGCTCGGCCCTGTTGACGGCGACGAAGACCACCGCGATGGCGGTGACCTGGGCGAACACCACCATCAGGGCGCGCACGGCAGTGCGTACGACGGCAGGGCCGCGCACCTTGCTCCACACGGCCAGCGGAAGGATGACGGCGATCGCGGTCAGCGCGATCACCGACGCGAAGAAGGGTGTACCGGTCAAGCTCATCACGCCAGCCTAGAGTGCGGCGTCTCGGCTTCCGGTTGCCAGGTCGGCCTGCGGTGTGGGTCACACCGCAGGTCACGCCCCCGACGTCACGCGCCCGGCGTCACGCGAGACGGCGTCACACCAGTCGTCGGGCCGTCGCCCACCGGGTCAGCTCGTGCCGGTTGGAGAGCTGGAGCTTCCTCAGCACCGCGGAGACGTGCGATTCCACCGTCTTCACCGAGATGAAGAGCTGCTTGGCGATCTCCTTGTACGCGTACCCGCGCGCGATGAGCCGCAGCACCTCGCGCTCGCGCTGGGTGAGCCGGTCCAGGTCCTCGTCCACCGGCGGCGCGTCCGTCGAGGCGAAGGCGTCGAGCACGAAGCCCGCCAGCCGCGGCGAGAAGACCGCGTCCCCGTCCTGCACCCGGAAGATCGAGTCCACCAGGTCGGTGCCGGTGATCGTCTTGGTGACGTACCCGCGCGCACCGCCCCGGATCACACCGATGACGTCCTCGGCCGCGTCCGACACCGACAGGGCCAGGAAGCGCACCGGGTGCTCCGCCGCCGTCATCAGCGGGGCGCAGCGCCGCAGCACTTCGACGCCGCCGCCGCCCGGCAGGTGCACGTCGAGCAGGACCACTTCGGGCCGGGTGGCGGTGATGACCGTGACGGCCTGGTCGACGTCGGCGGCCTCGCCGACGACCTCGACCCCGGTGCGTTCGGTCTCGCCGATCTCGGCCTGTACACCCGTGCGGAACATCCTGTGGTCGTCGACGAGCACCACCCGGACCTGCCGGGCCGCCCCCGTGCCTGCGTTCTCTGCGGACTCGGTCATGCTGCGTTCGCCGCCCTCTCCATCTCCAGCTCGACTTCCGTGCCGCCGTCGGGCGCGGACCGCAGCCGTGCGGTCCCGCCGTTGCGCTGCATCCGGCCGATGATCGATTCTCGTACGCCCATGCGGTCGTCCGGTACCGCGTCGATGTCGAAGCCCGGTCCCCGGTCCCGGACGGACACGAACACCGCCTGCCCCTCCACCTCCGCGTACACCTGGACGGGCCCGCCCTCGCCACCGTACTTGGCGGCGTTGACCATCGCCTCGCGCGCGGCCTGGATCTGCGCCGCCAGCCGCTCGTCGAGCGGGCAGTCGCCCACGACCACCACCTCGATGGGGACGCCGTGGTGGTCCTCCACCTCGGCGGCGGTCTTCTTCACGGCTTCCGCCAGGGTGGCCGGTTCCTCCGCCTCGTCCTTGCCGGTCCCCTCGGGTTTGTAGAGCCAGTTCCGCAGTTCGCGCTCCTGCGCTCGGGCGAGCCGGCGCACCTCTCCGGCGTCCTCCGCGTTGCGCTGGATCAGGGTGAGGGTGTGCAGTACCGAGTCGTGCACATGGGCGGCGACCTCGGCCCGCTCCTGGGCCCGGATGCGCATCAGACGCTCCTCGGAGAGGTCCTGGGTCATCCGGATCAGCCAGGGTCCGGCGAGCAGGGCGACGCCCACGAGGACGGCGAGGGTGGCGGTGAGGACGTTGCCGAGCTGCGCGGCGGAGCCCCGTACGACGATGAAGACGGTGAGGCCCACACCGACCAGGACGACGCCGGCGAGCGCCCGGGCGGCCTGCAGGAGGCGCCCGTGCCGCCCGGCGACCTCGTTCCAGTGGGCGCGGCGGGCATTGTCGGCCTGCCGCCACACGAGGACCACCCCGGCGCCGACCAGCAGCGTCGGCCACACGTACCGGCCGGACGCACCGCCGAGCTGGACCTTGGAGATGAAGATCGTCGCACCGATGAACAGGGCGATCAGCGCGGTGATCTGCCCGCGGCCGGGTTTGCGCAGCCGGCGGCTGCCGTCGGGAAGGGTCTCGAAGAAGGAGCGGTGCCCGGCGCGGCCGCCGACGCCGAGCGGTACGAAGACCCAGAACGCGGCGTACAGCAACACCCCCAGCCCGTCGCCCCACATGAAGAGGAGGAGGAAGGCCAGCCGGACCCAGCCCACGGGCAGCCCGAGGTGCCCGGCGAGCCCGCGCGCGACGCCGCCGAGCATCCGGCCGTCGGCGCTGCGGTAGAGCTTGCGCTGCGGCGGTTCGTCGGCATCGGATGCGTGCGGCGTACGGGGAGCGGCGGCTACGGGCATGTCACCAAGGGTCACATGTGCAGCGGCGGCCCGGCATCAGGGCAGCCCCCCACTTCTGTCCGGGGGATATCAGGGTTGCGCCAGGGTCGGGCCCGGTGCCGCACTCCGCCACGGCCCGTCACCATGGACACATGACCGAAGTACACGATGCCCCTCCGGCGGACCCCGGGGCCCCCGAGGCCGCCGATCCGCGGCCGCCCCTGCGCCGCGGCAAGCGCGACAAGGTCCTCGCGGGCGTCTGCGGCGGCCTGGGCCGGTACTTCGAACTGGACCCGGTGGTCTTCCGGATCGTCCTCGGTGTCCTCGCGGTCACCGGAGGCGTCGGCCTGATCTTCTACGGCTTCGCCTGGCTGCTGCTGCCCCAGGAGGGCGAGGACGACAGCGAGGTGAAGAAGCTGCTGACCGGCCGGATCGAGGGCGCCACGCTGGCGGCGGTGTTCGCCGCCCTCGTGGGCTGCGCGCTGTTCCTGTCGATGCTGGACAACGGCGGGTTGGCGGTCTTCTCGGTCCTGGTCATCCTGGCGCTGGGCGGGGCCTCGTACTGGTCGCAGCGGCGGCGGCACTCCTACGCGCCCGAGGCCGAGGCGCCCGCCGAGGGCGGCGCGCACCGGACCGCGCACTCGCCCGCCCCGCCGGAGACGAAGGCGCCGCCCACCCCCGGCGGCCCCTCCTGGTGGCGGGATCCGCTGGTCAAGGACGGCACCACCGGCCCGGTCGGCGGGACGGGCTATCTGTGGGGGCCGGACGACACAGCCGATCCGGCGGCGGTCGCCGACAGCCCGCGCTCGGCCGCGAAGCGGACCGCGGCCCCGGTCCGCCGGCGCGGCGGCATCGGCGGCCGGGTCTTCCTGCTGGCCCTGCTGGCCGGGGTCGTGGCGACCGCCGTCACCTGGGAGGGCCGTCCGCTGGGCGAGGCCCTGCAGACGGGGCTCTCCGCCACCCTGATCGTCTTCGGGCTGGGCCTCGCGGTCAGTTCCCTGCTGGGGCGCACCGGCTTCGGCACGGTCGTGCTGGCCGTGTTCACCTCCGGCCTGCTCGCGGGCGCCGCGGCGCTGCCCCGCGAGATCGGCACCGACTGGCGGGAGGCCGCGTGGCGTCCGGCCGCGGTGGCCGACGTACGGCCCGTGTACGAGGCGGGCACCGGCCTGGCGACCTTGGACCTGAGCCGCCTGGACGTGTCGAAGGGCACGGCCGTGGCGGTCGAGGCCTCCATCGACGCGGGCCGGCTCAAGGTGATCCTGCCCCGGGAGGTCACCGCGCAGGCGGACGTCACCATCCGGCGGCTCGGCGACATCCAGCTGCCCGGGGACTACGCGGGCCGGATCGAGCGGGCCGGGGAGCAGAACCGGCGGGAGACCCTGCCGCCGCCCGCCGGCACCGAGGCCGGCGGGACGATCGAGCTGCACCTCAGTGCGGGTGTGGGACAGGTGGAGGTGGCTCGTGCGGCGTCATGAGTTCCAGCCGGGACGGCTGATCGCGGGACTGGTCCTGCTGGTGGCGGGCGTGCTCTACCTGCTCGACAACACCGGCGGGGCGGACCTGCCCTGGTTCGCGGTCATCCCGCTCACCATGGGCGGGCTCTCGCTCGCCGCGCTGGTGGGGATGGTGACCTACGCCGTCCGCCGGGACAGGCGCGACCGGATCAGGGAGTCCAGCGACAGGTAGGGCGCGCCGGCGAGGATCAGCGGGGTCCAGGCCATCAGGTAGATCAGGTCGTTGCCGTAGTAGTACGGGGTCACCGCCCACGACACCGTGAGCCACAGGCTGAGCGAGACCAGCGCTCCGCCGAGTGCCGCGACACGGGTCAGCAGCCCGGCCAGGGTCCCGAGGCCGACGAGGATCTCCCCGATCGCCAGGGCGACGGCGAAGCCGACGGGTGAGTTCAGCGACAGGTCCACCAGGGCGGGGAAGGCCGAGGTGTCGCGCACCCCGCGCATCATGTCGCCGATGGAGCCGTCGCCGGTGGCGGAGAGGAAGGCGGAGTCGGTCAGCTTGTCCAGGCCGGCGTAGACGAAGGTCACGCCGAGGAAGATCCGCAGGGGCAGCAGCGCGTGCCGGGATGCCAGCTCACGCAGGCCCGCCGCGTCGCGAGGGGCATGGGCGTCAAGAACATCGGTTCGGGTCACGCGACATGTGTACCCCGATCACTCGGCCACGTCGATGGTGCAGCGGTTGGATTCCACTCCGGCGGCCGTGACCACCTGGATCTCGATGCGCCCGGGTTCCACTTCCGCCGGCACCGGCACGGTCAGCACCGCGTCGGAGGGGTTGGTGAACCCTCCCGCCACGGGCACGAGCGGGACGTGCACGTGCACCGCCCCGATCCGTACCACCAGCCGGGCCAGCATCTCCGGCGTCTGCGCCCCGGGCGGCACGAAGCCCACGCCCCGGATCTCGATGTCGTCCCCGGTGCGGACGGCCGCGTCCAAGTCCCCGGGCTCCCGTCTGCGCACCACCGACAGCACGAGCGGACGGCTGCCCTCCGCGTACTTCGCCGCCAGGTACACCGCCGCCGACAGCGCCACGAGCAGGGCCAGCGCCCAGGGCAGCTGCGGCAGCCGGTCGGGGAAGCGGGCCAGCGACGCCGCCGCGTAGGCCAGCACCCCGGTCGAGACGAGCACGTACTGCGCGTCCGGGAAACTGCCGCGGCCTGCATCGTCCGTCAGGAGGTCCACTCCGCGCGGCCGGTCGGCCGGCAGCTTCTGCAGCCGCTGCCCCATGATCCGTACGGAGACCACCCGGCGCACCAGCACCGCCACCGCCGAGGTCAGCGAGACCACCGTCAGCAGCGGCAGCGCCCGGTCCAGCGCGAGGCCCGCGTACAGCGCCTGCCGCTCGGGCCCGGGTGCCGATGCGGCCAGCCGCAGCGCGGGCAGCAGCGTGGCGAACGCCGTCAGCACCACCCAGGCGCTCGGCACCGTCTTCGAGGTGGACAGCCGGTTGTCCTCGCCCACCAGCGGCGCCAGCAGCCCTCCGCGCACCGACTGGGCGCGGGCCGCGACCGTGAGCAGCCCGGCCAGCGCCAGCGCGGCCAGCAGCCCGGCGGTGCGCGCGGCGGACCATCCGGTGCCGAGCGCGGCGGCCACCTGGACCACCAGCAGGACGCCGGCGGCGATCCACACGGCGAGGACGGCCCGCCGCGAGAACAGGTACAGCCAGGAGTTCCCGGCCTCCCGGCCCCGGTCGGCGACGGTACGGGCCGACAGGGTCAGCTCGTCGGAGACCCACTGGCGCGAGGCGCCGAGCGAGTGGGCCACGGCGGCCGGCACGCCCTGCCCGGCGGCGAACTCGTCGCGCTTCTCCAGGAACGCGAGGACCGCGCGGCGGTGCCCTTCTCGTGCGCACTCCTCGCAGGCGCAGGTGGTGGTATGGGTACCTCGGGACATCTCTTGGACAGCCACGTACGTGCCGCCTCTCTGAACTTCGGTGCAATGCCAGCGAATTGTGCACCACTGCGGCAGTGCTCCGGATTGCGCACGATGTCAGAGCAGGTGATTAACGGTTCATGATGTTGACGCCACCGGCTGCGCCGCTCCGTCGGCCAGCGGCTGGTAGCTCACCCAGGCGGCCAGATCCGACCCGAACCGCTCGCGGGTGGCGACCGCGGCGCGGTGGTCGATCGGCACCGGCTTCCCCGCCGACCGGGCGATCAGCTGCACCTGCGCCGCCCGCTCGGCCGCGATGAACCACCAGGCCGCGGCGTCCACGGAGTCCCCGACCGTCAGCAGCCCCCGGTTGCGCAGGATCAGCGCCTTGTACGGGCCGAGCGCGAGCGCGATCCGGGCGGCCGCGCCGGTTCCCTCCCCGGTGAACTCGTCCAGCAGCGCGTGGTCCTCGTAGAAGGCGCAGGCCTCCTGCGTGATCGGGGCCAGCAGTTCGCCGAGGGCCGCGAGGGCACGGCCGTACGGGGCCTGCGCGCGCACCACGGCCACCACCTCGGGGCGCTGCCGATGGACCGCCGCGTGCACGGCGAAGGCCAGCTCGTTGACCCGGCGCCCGCCCCGGACCACCCGCCCGTCCCCGTCGACCAGCAGCAGGTCGTCGGCGGTGAGCGCGGCGAAGGCCCGCCCGAACGGGTTCACCCAGTAGCAGTCCTCGAACTCGGGGTCCCGCGCGGTGACCTGCCCGGCCACCCCGTCCTCGTAACCGAGCCGCCCCAGGAGCCGCAGCGCCCCGGCGAGCCGCTCCTTGCGGTGGGCCCGCGCCGCCTCGACCGTGTCGTGCACGGGCGGCATCTCGAAGCCGAGCCGCTCGACGGGAACGGGTGCGGGCTGATCCGGCATGGGCCCCTCCTCCAGGTCGCCTTCGGGTCGCGGCGCAAGGTACCCGCGCCCCGGCGAAGTGGCCATACGCACGACGAAGCCGCCGCTCCGCAGGGAGCGGCGGCTTCGGTTCGGCGGTGGTGGGGACTACTCCCACTCGATGGTGCCCGGGGGCTTGCTCGTGCAGTCGAGGACCACCCGGTTCACCTCCGGCACCTCGTTGGTGATGCGGGTCGAGATCCGCGCGAGCACCTCGTAGGGCATGCGCGTCCAGTCCGCGGTCATCGCGTCCTCGGACGAGACCGGGCGCAGCACGATCGGGTGACCGTAGGTGCGGCCGTCGCCCTGGACGCCGACGCTGCGGACGTCCGCGAGCAGGACGACCGGGCACTGCCAGATCTCGCGGTCCAGGCCGGCCGCGCTCAGCTCGTGGCGGGCGATGGCGTCGGCCTCGCGCAGCAGATCCAGGCGGTCCTTGGTGACCTCGCCGACGATGCGGATGCCCAGACCCGGGCCCGGGAAGGGCTGGCGCTGGACGATCTCCTCCGGCAGGCCGAGCTCCTGGCCGACCATCCGGACCTCGTCCTTGAACAGCTGGCGCAGCGGCTCGATGAGCTCGAACTCGATGTCGTCGGGGAGGCCGCCCACGTTGTGGTGGGACTTGATGTTCGCGGTGCCGGTGCCGCCGCCGGACTCGACGACGTCCGGGTACAGGGTGCCCTGCACCAGGAAGGCCACGTCCGCGCCGCCCTCGGCGATGATCTCCGCCTGGGCCTGCTCGAAGACGCGGATGAACTCGCGGCCGATGATCTTCCGCTTGGTCTCCGGGTCGGAGACGCCGGCGAGCGCGTTCAGGAAGCGCTCCTGCGCGTCGACGACCTTCAGCTGCACACCGGTGGCGGCGACGAAGTCCTTCTCGACCTGCTCGGTCTCGCCCTTGCGCATCAGGCCGTGGTCGACGTAGACGCAGGTCAGCTGCGAGCCGATGGCCTTCTGGACGAGGGCCGCGGCGACCGCGGAGTCCACGCCGCCGGAGAGGCCGCAGATGGCGCGCTTGTCGCCGACCTGCTCGCGGATGGCCGCGACCTGCTCCTCGACGATGTTGCCGGTGGTCCAGGTGGGGGCCAGGCCGGCGCCGCGGTAGAGGAAGTGCTCCAGGATCTGCTGGCCGTGCGTGGAGTGCATCACCTCGGGGTGGTACTGCACGCCGTACAGCTTCTTCTCGTCGTTCTCGAAGGCGGCGACCGGGACGACGTTCGTCGACGCGGTGACGGCGAAGCCCTCGGGGGCGGCGGAGCAGGCGTCGCCGTGGGACATCCACACCGACTGGTTGTCGGGGGTGCCCTCGAAGAGGGTGGAGCCGGGCCTGGAGACGGCCAGCGGGGTACGGCCGTACTCGCGGGCACCGGTGTTGTCGACCTGGCCGCCGAGGGTCGTCGCCATCAGCTGGAAGCCGTAGCACATGCCGAAGACGGGGACGCCGGCCTCGAACAGGGAACGGTCGAGCTGCGGAGCGCCCGCCTCGTACACGGAGGACGGACCGCCGGAGAGGATGATCGCCTTGGGGTTCTTGGCCAGCATCTCGTCGACCGGCATCGAGCTCGGCACGATCTCGCTGTAGACCCGGGCCTCGCGGACGCGACGGGCGATGAGCTGGGCGTACTGGGCGCCGAAGTCGACGACGAGAACCGTGTCCGGGGCGCTGTCGTGGGCGGCGGAGGGTGCTTCTGGCACGGGACGGCCTTCCGGCGGAAGAGGTGGCTGTTTTGTCGATTCTAACGGGGGGCGCCGGGGCCTCTTCGTCTCACCATCCGAATCGACTTGGCCCGGAGGGCCACGGAAGGCAATAATCCGTTCCATGCGCAAGCAGCTGAGCTTCCTCTTTACCTATGGCACCGGCCGGTCCGGTCGCCATGGGTCCTCGTGATGCTCGCTTGAGCCGCTGACTTCCCAGAGCGCCCCGGTCCGACAGGACCGGGGCGCTCCGGCGTTTCCGCTCCCGTCGGCACAACCCACAGGAGACGAGACATGACCACGATCACGACCACCCCCGAGCAGCTGATCGCCGACTCCCGCATGCGCATCGACGCCATCGACGACCGGATCATCGGCCTGATCCAGGAGCGGATGGCCGTCTCCACGGTCATCCAGGACGCCAGGATCGCCTCCGGCGGCCGCCGGGTGCACCTGTCCCGCGAGATGGAGGTGCTCTCTCACTGGAGCGACGCGCTCGGGAAGCCCGGCACGGCTCTCGCCATGACCCTGCTGGAGCTGTGCCGGGGCCGCGTGTGACGGTTGTTCGTCACCCGTCCGGCCCGTGACCGCCCCGCCGGACCCTTCGTTGGTGAGGTTGTCCGCGTCAGCCAGCCGCGGAACCGCAACACCACGCGTGGCTCCGCAGGGAGCGATGAGACGCACGCCCCGTGGAGCGTGCGTCGTGGGACCTCGCTCCTTCGCGTGACCGGACGGCAGGGGACAGCAGCCCGGTCACCCCGTAGGACGGCCGGCCCTGGGGACGCCCAGGGCCGGCCGTTCTGCGTGCTCGCGCGTCCGCGGCGACCCGTACGGGGCTGCGCGCGGGGCTGAGCGTACGGGGCTACGCGCGCCCGGCGGCCTTGCGGCGGAACGCCAGGACCAGGGCGCCGCCGGCGGCGACCAGCACCGCCCCGCCGAGCGCGAGGGTCCCGGCGGAGGTGCCGGTGGAGGCGAGGCCTCCGTTCGTCCCTGCGCCGCTGCCGGTGCCCGGCGTGGCCGAGCCGGTCGTGGTCGGGGTCGCGGTCGTGGTCGGGGTGGCGGAGGCCGTCGGGGTCGGCGTGGCCGAGGTGGTCGGGGTCGGCGTGGCGCCGCCGTCCTTCGCGTTGATCACGAAGGTCGCCTTGTCGTTGGCGTGGTTCGGGTCCCAGCGCTGGCCCTGGGTGCCCCCCGGGGTCCACTGGCCGACCGAGACGGAGCCCTTGGCGTCCGTCACGACCTTCTCGATCTTCAGCTCGAACGGGTAGGCGAACGTCTCCTTCTCCCCGACGACGTGGCCGGTGGAGCAGAAGTAGCGCGGCGCCCCCAGGACCTGCTCGCGGTGGCTGCCGTCGGCGTTGACCCCCTTGCAGCCGGCCGGCACCTTCGTGACCCTCGCGCCCGCCGGGATCACGATGTCCGTACGGGCGACGTCCTCATCGGCACGCAGGTACGCGATCCACGCGGGGCCGTTGTTGCGGAAGCCGAGGTCGGCCTGCACGGTCTCGCCGGCCTTGCCCCTGAGGGACACCGGCGCGGCCACGAGGTCCGCGGTGTTCTTCGTCGCAAAGTCGAACTCCTGGACGTTGTTCCAGGGATCCAGGTCCCCCGACCGCACGGACACCTTGGGCGCCCGCTTCTGCACGGTCAGCTTCTTGGCGTTGGCGGGCCGGCCGAGCTTTCCGGTCTTCGGCTGGTCGCCGTTCGCGTACACCGCGTAGGTCAGTCCGTCGCGGAAGGCGTGCGGGGCGGCCTTGAGGGTCAGCGGGCCGTCGAGCCCGTAGACCGCGCCCGGCTCGTACTCGCCCTCCAGCAGGCACTGCACCGTGCTCCAGCCGGTGCTCCGCGGCCGGCCCTCGGCCGAGTCCTCGGAGTAGGAGCAGTTGTCGTACTGCTCCACCAGGCCGATGCCGTGCGTGGTACGTACTTCGAGCACCACGCCGTGGACGGAGTCGGTGCCCTCGTTGGCGAAGACGATCGGCAGGGCCTGCTTGTCTCCCGGCTTCTGCTCCGCCTTGAGCCGGGCCGGCTCCATCACCAGGTCGGGGCCGCCGACGCGCACCTTGGTGGTGGCGGCCTTGAAGGTGGCACCCTGCGCGGTGCCGGTGAGCGTCAGGTCGGCCGTCGCGCCGGCCTTGCCGTCCTTGGCGGCGCTGACGTTCAGGTCCACGACGGTGGTCTCGCCCGCCCAGAGCGCCCGGCGCTTGCAGGTCACCGCCGCGGCGGTGAGCGTGCAGTCCGAGCCCTGCCGCTGCGCGAGCGTGACGTCGGCGATGCCCTTGAGCGCGGTCAGGTCGATCGTGAAGGTGCTCTGGCGGTCGAACGCCTTGCCCGAGTCGTTGACGACCCGGAACTGGACGGACGTCTTCTGCGGCTCGCCGGCCTGACCGGGGTGCGGGCGCAGGCCGATCCCGGCCGGTCCGGCCAGGGTGAAGTCGGGGTCCGCGGCATGTGCGGGAGTGATGGACAGCCCCAGGGCCACGAGGCCACAGGCAGCCAGCAACGAGATGCGCTTTCTCATGCAGCCGTTGACCGTCGAACGTCAGTCGCAGTTGCACACTTCACCATGTGATCGACACCACAGCCGGACCCGGGGGATTCCGGTACAACCTTCAAGGCTGAACATCTGTCACGTATGTACCGCGGTGGGTACCGCGCTCGGAGGGGGAGCGCGGTACCCACCGCTGTCAGCCGGCCGGTTCCGGATTCTTCCTCTCGGCGGGCGCGGCCTGGCGCGGCGGAAGCTCCGGGACCGCCAGGAACGGCAGCCGCAGCGCGCCGAAGGCCTCCTTCGGGACCGCCGGCCGGGCCGGCTCCACCGCCTCCAGACGGACGTAGGCCGTCCCCTGCTCGGGTCGCGGGTCCCGCTCGCCCTTGTTCGGCCAGTACGACATCGCCCGTTCCGCCTGCGCCGTGATCGTCAGCGACGGGTTGACCCCGAGGTTCGCAGACACGGCCGAGCCGTCCACCACCGAGATGCCCGGGTGCCCGTAGAGCCGGTGGTACGGGTCCACCACGCCCTCCTGCGCGGACGCCCCGATCGGGCAGCCGCCGAGGAAGTGCGCGGTCAGCGGCGTCCCCATCAGCTCGCCGATGTTGCTGCCCGCGAAGCCGTTGATCTCCTCGGCCAGCAGGGTCGCGGCCTGCGTGGCCTCCTGGATCTGTACCGGGTTCGGGGCTCCGTGGCCCTGGCGGGCGGTGAGCAGGCCCTTCCCGATCCCGCCGGGCTTGCGGTACGTGGTCAGCGAGTTGTCCAGCGACTGCATGACCAGACCGATGATGGTCCGCTCCGACCATCGCCGGTTGGACAGCGAACGGGCCAGCTGTACCGGGTGTTTCGCGGTCCTCGCCAGCCAGGCGCGGACCCGGTGCCTGCTGTAGGGGACTTGGAGGACGGTCATGAACCCCATGGCGTTGGAGCCCTTGCCGTAGCGCACGGGCTCGATGTGGGTGACGGCGTTGGGGTGCACCGAGGAGGTGATCGCCACGCCGCGGGTGAAGTCGGCCCGCCCGGGAGTGTCTCCCAGCGGTGACCGGGGGCCCGTGCCGTGCCGCTTGCGGTAGCGGCGGTCGTCGGTCTGCGCGCCGACCAGGCCTTCGGAGTTGGTCCGGGTCAGCTCGCCGAGCCGCTCCGAGAGGCGCGGGAGCTCGCCGCGGTCCTTCATCGTGTGCAGCAGGGTCTGGGTGCCGTAGGTGCCGGCCGCGAGGACCACGTGCCGGGCGCGCAGCACCTTCGCCCGGGCCCGGCGGCGGCCGTCCGTGGGGACGGTGCGGACGCGGTAGCCGCCCTCGGGGTGGTCGGAGAGCGCGGTGACGGTCGTCATGGGGTGGATGACCGCGCCGGCGCGTTCGGCGAGGTGCAGGTAGTTCTCGTTCAGGGTGTTCTTCGCGCCGTGCCGGCAGCCGGTCATGCACTCGCCGCATTCGGTGCAGGCCTTGCGGGCCGGGCCTGCGCCGCCGAAGTACGGGTCGGGGACCTCCTCGCCGGGCCGGGCCATGACCGCTCCCCCGGCGTCGTCGCCGTCGCCGAAGAACACGCCGACCGGGGCCATGTGGAACGAGTCGGCCACGCCCATCTTCTCGGCGGCCGCCTTGAGGTGGACGTCGGAGGGGGTCATGGTCGGGTTGAGGCGCACCCCGAGCATCCGCTTGGCCTGGTCGTAGTACGGGGCGAGTTCGTCCCGCCAGTCGGTGATGGACGCCCACTGCCGGTCCTCGAAGAAGGCGGTGGGCGGCACGTACAGGGTGTTGGCGTAGTTGAGGGAGCCGCCGCCCACGCCGGCGCCCGCGAGCACCATCACGTTGCCGAGCAGGTGGATCCGCTGGATCCCGTACAGCCCGAGGGCCGGGGCCCACAGGTAGTTCCGCAGGTCCCAGCTGTTCTTCGGCAGACTCTCGCGGGCGAACCGGCGCCCTGCCTCCAGGACGCCGACCCGGTACCCCTTCTCGGTGAGCCGGAGGGCCGAGACCGACCCTCCGAAGCCCGATCCGACGACGATGACGTCGTAGTCGTAAGCGGCGTCGGATGAGCCGTCGACTGCGTCGTCGGATGCGTCGGATGCGTCGTCGTGCGACACGAATACCCCTTAGCGCAGTCGGAGAGCCTTCATGACCTTGAGGCTGCGGGTCATGAACGCCGCGTACTTCTCGTCGTCCATGCCCAGCGTGGGCGCCATCGGGAGCAGCCGCTGGTGGGCGACGGTCTGGGCCTCGGTGTACTTGAGGATGCCCTCGGAGCCGTGGCGGCGGCCGAGGCCGGAGTCCTTCATGCCGCCCATGGGCGCCTGGGCGCTGCCGTAGGCGGGGGCGTAGCCTTCGTTGATGTTGACGGTGCCGGTGCGCAGCCGGGCGGCGACGGCATGGCCCCGGCGGGAGTCCTTGGTCCAGACGCTGGAGTTCAGGCCGTATGCGGTGGCGTTGGCCTCGGCGATCGCCTGGTCCTCGTCGGTGAAGCGGTAGATCGAGACGACCGGGCCGAAGGTCTCCTCGCCGCACACCGCCATGGGCGCCTCGACGCCGTCGAGGATGGTGGGCTCGTAGAAGAGCGGGCCGATGTCGGGGCGGGCGGTGCCGCCGGCGACGAGGGTGGCGCCCTTGGCGACGGCCTCGTCCACGTGCCGCTGCACGGTCTCCAGCTGGCGCTCGCCGACCAGCGAGCCCATGTCGGCGCCGTAGGCCAGCGAGCTGCCCAGCCGCATGGCCTTGGTGCGGGCGGCGAACCGCTCGACGAAGGCGTCGGCGATCGAGGCGTGGACGTAGAGGCGCTCGATGGAGATGCACAGCTGGCCGGCGGAGGAGAAGCAGGCGCGGACGGCGCCCGCGGCCGCCTTCTCCATGTCGGCGTCGTGCAGGACCAGCATGGCGTTCTTGCCGCCGAGTTCGAGGGAGACCCCGACGAGGCGGTCGGCCGCGCCCCGGGCGACCTCGCGGCCGGTGCGGGTGGACCCGGTGAAGGAGACGTAGTCGGCGTGCCGCACCACTTCGGGGCCGACGACGGGGCCCTCGCCGAGGACGATCTGGAAGACCTCGGCGGGCAGCCCGGCCTCGATCAGCAGGTCCCGGGCCCACAGGGCGGTCAGCGCGGTCTCGGTGTCGGGCTTCATGACGAGCGCGTTGCCCGAGACGAAGGCGGGCAGGGCGTCGCCGACGGAGAGCTCCAGCGGGTAGTTCCAGGGGGCGATCTGGCCGACGACTCCGCGCGGCTGGCGCAGCTCGGTGACCTTGGTGAGGGTGGGCATCGCGCCGGTGTGGCCCTTGGGGCGCAGGTACCAGGGAGCCCTGCGGCCGTAGTGGCGGGCCGAGACGGCGACCGCCTGGACCTCCTCGTGGGCGTGCAGGCGGGCCTTGCCGGTCTCCAGCTGGATCAGGTCGAGCACCTCGGCCTGCCGGGCCAGGACCAGGTCGTGGAAGCGCAGCAGGACCGCCGCCCGCTTGCGTACGGGGACGGCCGCCCAGGCGGGCTGGGCGGCGCGGGCCCGCTCAAAAGCCTCGGCCACGTCCTCCGGGGTGGCTTCGGGGAGCTCCGCCAGCCGGTCCCCGGTGAAGGGGGTGTGGTTGGCGGTGCGACCGGATCCGATGACTCCGCGGGTCAGCCGGGCGACCAGGTCGGGCGTGACCACGTCGGCGGCGGTGCGGGCGCCGGCCGGTGCCGGGGCGACCGGGTTGGTGGGCTGCGGTGCGGTCCGGAGGGGGGCGGCGGGGGCCTGCGAGTCCGTCATGCCGGTGAGCGTATTGCGCCGGACAGGCTTTGGGTACCCGCCGGTAACCGGATTTTGTCATTTCCGCCAGCGATCGCTGGCACGATGCCGGCTTCAGGGCTTCTCGGCGGGCGGCTCCCAGCCGCTGAGCACGATGTCGAACTGCTGGCGGGTCGTGTCCCAGTCGGCGACCGGGCTCGACATGTAGATGGCGTACTCGGTCTCGTCCGGGGCGATGTACATCTGCTCCCTGGCCCGGCGCAGACCGGGGTGGTTCACCTTCTCCGTCCAGCTGAAGTCCCAGAGCGCGGCCCGGGTGCTGTCCCGGAAGGTGTTCTGGTTCAGCTGGTGCTTCTTGTAGTCGGTCCGCTTCGCCACCTGCTTCTCCAGGTCCAGCAGGTGCGCGTACGGGTCCTTGTAGTCCGGGCTGGGGTCGGCGGCGATCCGGATGAAGTGCTTCCCGTCGTCCGGGGTGTAGTCGATCTGGTCGCCGTTCGCCTGGCGCTTCCAGCCTTCCGGGACGAACAGGGTGAAGCCGCCGATGGGGTCGGTGACCTTGGTCCAGCCGGGCGGCGGGCCGCCCGCCTCGCCCGGATCCTGCTGGTCGGGGGCGCTCGCGTTCTTGTCCGTGCCGCCGCCCCTCTCCGTGTCCCCGGTGTACTTGAGCACTCCGAAGACGCCGCCGCCGCCGAGCAGCGCCGCCACGAGGGCGACGGCCGCGGCGCGCTTGAGCCAGCCCCGGGCCGGGTCGGCCGAGGTGGCCGAGGTGGCCGAGGTGGCAGGAGCGGTCGCGGTGCCCGCGCTGCCCGCGGTCGTCGCAGTCGTCGCGGGAAACGGGGGGTCCGGCAGCGCGGCCGTCCGTGTGGCGTCCGCGCGCGGAGCCGGCTCGCCGGGCTGCTCCTGCGCCGGGGCGAGTTCGTCCTGGGTCACCGCGCGCGTCGGCACGTACGCCTGCGCCGCCTTCGGCTCCCGGCCCTCCATCGCCTCCAGCAGCAGCTGTTCGACCTCCCCGGCCGAGGGCCGCTCCCCGGGATCCTTGCGCAGCAGGGCTGTGATCACCGGTCCCAGGGCACCGGCCTGGCGCAGCGCCGGCGGCTCGTCGTTCACCACGGCCTGCAGGCTGGAGATGGGTGACGTACGGCGGAACGGCGAGCGGGCCTCCACCGCCGTGTAAAGGGTGGCGCCGAGCGACCACAGGTCGGAGGCCGGGTCGGGGGACCCGCCGGTGACCCGCTCGGGGGCCAGGTAGTCGATGGAGCCGACGATCTCGCCGGTCCGCGTGATCGACGAGTCGCCCTCGATCGCGGCGATCCCGAAGTCCGTGAGCAGGACCCGGCCGTCCTTGGCGAGCAGCACGTTGCCGGGCTTCACGTCCCGGTGCAGGACGCCGACCGCGTGCGCGGCGCGCAGCGCGCCCAGCACGTGCAGGCCGATCCGGGCCGCCTCGCGGGGCTCGATCCGCCCCGCCGCCTTGGCCGCCTCCGCGAGAGAGGGCCCGTCGATGTACTCCATGACGATCCACGGGCGGTCGTCGTGTTCCAGCACGTCGTGGACGGTGACGACCGCCGGATGCTGGATCCGGGCCGCGGCCCGGGCCTCCTTCTGCGTCCGGGCGTGCATGACGTCCCGGTCGGCCTGGGCGACGTACAGACCCGCCGTCAGTTCCTTGACGGCGACGGTCCTGTGGAGCAGCTCGTCATGCGCGCGCCACACTTTGCCCATGCCGCCCCGGCCGATCGGCTCGACGAGCCGGTACCGGCCCGCCAACACGGCGCCCCCACCTGTCTGCTGTTCCACGAAATCCCGCCGCTCTCTGCACTTCAGGCCAGATTACGGAGCCCACGGGGGCTGCCGTAACCGCCCGGGCGCCGAAAGACGGCACTGTGACGCAATCGCCGTACTGATCAGTCGTCAGGATCCACTCAGCCACCCGACTTGTAACTCGCCGTGGCCTTCTCGAAGACTTCGGTGACCTTGGACTGCTCGTCCTCCGGACCCGTGACCAAGACGACGTGGTAGCTGCCCCCCAGCGCGACGACGAAGTTGCGGGCGTAGACGTTGCGACCGGTCCCGTCGATCCAGGTGTACCGGCCCGTCGCACGCAGCTGCTGGCCGACCTTGGTGGTCTTGACGTCGCCGACGGTCGACCAGGTGGACGTGCGGTACGGGGTCAGCTCCGGCTCCTTGTCCTTCTGGTATCCCGCCGGATCCGGATTTCCCTGGACCTTGTCCCGGCCCGGGACGACGGTCAGCACGAACTGCCCGTTGGTGTAACGCACCTGACCTGCCTCGTTGATCCCGCGGCGCTCCCAGCCGTCGGGCACGGCGATCTCGAAGTGCTCCGGGTCCTGCTGGGTGGTGTAGCCGGCCGGGGCGGGGACGGGCGCGGCCTGCGATGCGGCGGGCGACGTCGTCTGGGGCGCCGGCCTGGACTCCGGTGTGCCGGTGGGGACCTGGGAGGGATTCGGCTTCGCCGGTGCCTGCGCGGTGCTCCCACGGCTGTCGTCCGGCTCCTCCGGCGTGGCCGCCCGGGGCATGAACAGCATCGCGTACGCGACGGCCCCGGCGAGGAGGGCCAGGATGCCGATGAGCAGGGTCCGGCCGAGGGCGCGCGGCTTGCGGGGGGCCGCGGTATTGCGGTGCCGTCCGTGGATCTCGCCGCGGCGGCGTACGACGGGCAGCCGCGCGGGGTCCGCGTCCGGCATCGGCAGCACGCCGAACCCGGCGTCCGGCTCGGGCGCGGACCGTACGAGCGAACGCAGCCAGCCGCGGAGCTCCTCGAAGTCGGGGCGCTCGGTGGGGTCCTGGCGCAGCAGCGACTCCACGATCGGGCGGAGCGCGCCGCACTCCTCCGCGAACGCGGGCGGCTCGGCACAGACCATCTCGACGAGCTCGGCGACGTTGTCCTCGGGGTACGGGGCGTGCCCCTGCACGGCCCGGTAGAGCAGCGCGCCGAGCGCCCAGAGGTCGGTGGACGGCCCCACCGGCGGCGCGAGCTGCCAGTGCCCGTGCACGGGGCCCGCCTGCTCGGGAGCCCAGCGCTCGGTGACGGCCCCGACGACGGCCATCCGCGTCTGCCGCGCGCGCTCGGCGTCCAGCCCGGTCCGCGGACGGGCCCAGCCGTCTGCAGCGGAGGCTGCGCGGACGCCGTTCGGCTGCGCCGACGCCGTGGGCGCACGGTGGGACTCCGCCTGCCCGAGGCCGTGGCCCGGCCCGGTGCCCGTACCGGGCGGCTGCGGACCCGCGGCCCACGGGCCGGGGCCGGACGGCTGCGGCGGTACCACGGGCGAGCGGTCCCGCTCGGCCTGCCCCGGGGCCCGCAATGCCCCGGGCGCAGCCGCGGGGTCCGGGTCCTCGGCCTGACGGTAGCCCTGGGGCAGGGCCAGTCGGGCGGGCAGCGCGGGCCGCGCCGCCGGATCGGCCTGCTCCCAGGCGGCCGGCTGCGGTTCGGCCGACGGCTGCTGCTCTGCTGGTGGCTGCGGCTGTGCTGGTGGCTGCGGCTGTGCTTCTGCGAGTGGCTGTCGCGGTGGCTGTGGCTGCGGTTCCAGCAGCGGCCAGGCACCCCCGTGCCCGTCCGGCTGCGGCTCGCCCTGCCGCCAGACGGCGGACTGCCCGTCCGGCAGTGCTTCGGCCTGCTGCCGCGGTTTCGTCGGTGGCGCCGCCTGAGGCTGCCGGCCGGGCTCTCCGGGGGCCGCGGGCAGGGCCGGGCGGCGGGGCGTCGCGCCGTGCCAGGGTGCGGCGGCGCCGGTCTCCGGGCCGCCGTACGGGTACGAGTACCCCTGTGGGAGGGTCGACCCCTCCGGCCTGCGCTCCGGCACGGGACCGGCGTCGGCCCCTGCTCCGGCCCCGGCCTTGCGCTGCTCGGTGACCCGGGCGGCGGCCGCCCGCGCCCCGGCCCGGTAGGCGGCGATGGCCCCGGCGCGCGCGGCGGCCTGGAGCTCGAGCCGGGCCTCGGGTCGGGCCTCGGGCCGGCCCTCAGGCCGGGCCTCAGGACGTCCGGGGGTGATGTGGTCGTTGTACCGCGGGCCGGTGTCGTACCCCGGAGCCACGAGCGGCGCATACTCGATCCCCGACCGGGAGGACGCCGTAGGGGAGTCCGTACCCGGATCACCGGATTCCGGCCCCCGACCGAACTCGTCACCGCTGGCGGGCCCGTGGCCCGTGGAGCCGGTATGGGAGACGCCGCCGCCCTGGGCCGCGTTCCACGCCTCATCGCCTGCGGTGACCGGCCCCTGGCCCACCGGTCCGGCGCCGGAAACGCCACCGGAGGCAAGCGGCCCCGCGGTGAAACCCCCACCGGCCGGGTCCGGGGCCCGGCCCGCAGAGGGAGTCGAAGTCGAAGTCGGAGCCGAGATCGGGGTCCGAGCCGGGGTCGGAGGCAGAGGCTCAGTCGGGGGCGCGGACGGGGCCGTACCCCACCCGGCCCCGGCGCCGAAGTCCGCGGCGCTCGGCACGGGGTCGTACCCGCACAGGGCCTCCTCCGCCGCGCCGGCCGCCAGGCCGGTCAGCACGACCCGCCCGTCGTCACACACCAGCACCGTCCGGACGGTGATGTTCCGGTGCGTCCAGCCGTGCGCGTGCAGCACCCGCAGCGCGGTCAGTACGTCCGACGCCACCTCAGCCGCCCGGTAGGGACTGAGCGGTTCATCGGCGATCAGCGCGGCCAGCGGCCTGGCCGGGACGAGTTCACTCACTATCCACAGCGACTCGCCCTCGGCGAACACGTCGAAGACCTGGTCCAGCCGGGGATGGTCCGGGATCGAGGCCGCCGCCTGCGCCGCCTCGATCGCGCGCCGCACGGCCGGCAGGTCGGCGGGCGAGCGGCGCGCCGCCGGGACGGCCCGCGGCCCGTCCATCAGCTCAGCGTCCACGACCTCCGGTAACGGCAGCTGCCGCACCAGGACTTCCTGACCGCTGCGGGTGTCGAAGGCCCGCGTCTCGACCAGCTCGTATGCGTCGGACGGCGGCAGCGGCAGACGGTAGCGGTTGGCCAGGATCCGGCCCGCGTACTCCTCCACATCGCCTCCCCCGAGTGCGGCGGACCCCCCAATGGCCCCGCTGCCACGATACGTCGCCGGGGCCGCCCGCGTCCCGAGGTCAGCCGAGAGGCTGGAAGGTCTGGAAGGCGACCTCGCGCATCTGCGTGCACTCGGCGCCGTCCCACTGGTCGGCGGGGCAGCTGATCATGATCGCGTAGCCGTGGGTCGCGTCCAGTTTGAAGCCGCGGTTGAGCACCCGGACCTTGATCCCCTTCTGCTCCCGCTCGAACTCCCAGTCCGCGACGGTCGGGTAGCCCCGGTAGTCCACCGTGTCGATCCGGATGTGCCGGTAGCTCTTGCTGCTCGCCGACGTCGCCGCGACCGATGCCGCCCAGGCGGCGCGGGCGTCGTCGCCGGGCTTGGCGGTGTAGTCGACCTGGATCCGCGGGAAACCCCCGTCACGGCTGTATATGCCGCCGGAGTTCTCACCCGCTATGGCGAGCTGCTTGAAGCCCTCGGGCATCGCCATCGAGAAGTGGAACCCGAAGTCCTGCACCAGGGCGTATCCCGCCGGGAGCGCGCCGCCCGCTCCCCCGGAGGTGGTGCCCTGCCCCTGGCCGGCACCCGGGGTCTGCTGACCCTGGCCGCCCGGCTGACCGCCGGTACCGGCCGCGGAACCGGCGGTGCCGTTGGCGTTGCCGCCCGTCTCACCGGTGTTCGGGGAGGGCTTCGGAGAGGTCTGCGCGGTCCCGCCGGGGGTCTGCCCGGCCGATGCGCTCGGCGGAGTCGGGCCGCCCTTGCCCTCGTCCTTGGTGCCCTTGCCGTCGCCGCTGAATGCGTAGGCGATCAGCGAGCCGACCACCGCCAGCACCACGACCACACCGGCGATCGCCAGCGCAATGGTGCGCCGCGGCATGACGTCCGTGAGCGGCGCGGCGACGGTGCCCGGCTTGGCCTTCGGCGGCTCCGCGGCCGAGACGGCCGTCGTGGCCGCCGCGGCCGTCGCCGCCTTGCGGGCAGACTTCAGCGCGGCGCGGGTGCGTTCGCGCTGCTCGCGCTCGCGTCGTTCGCGTTCCTTCTTGGCCGCCTTCTCGGCCGCCTTCTCCGCGGATGCCTTCTCCGCGGCCTCCTTGGCGTCCGCCAGCGATATCTGCCGGGTCTCCTCGGCGGCCGGGGCCGCCACGGGGGCCTTCTGGGGTTCGGGCGCCGCGAGGACGGCATTGAGCATCGCCCGGGCGCGAGCGTCGTCGAGGCGGTGCGCCGGGTCCTTCACGAGGAGGCCGTAGATGACCTCGGTCAGCGGTCCGGCGTTCTTCGGCGGATCCACCGGCTCGGTCATCACCGCGGTGAGGGTGGCGAGGGCGGACCCCTTGTCGTACGGGGGCACTCCCTCGACGGAGGCGTACAGCAGGCCGCCGAGCGACCACATGTCGGCGGGCGGGCCGGGCTTCTGACCGCGGGCGCGCTCGGGGGAGATGTAGGAGGGGGCGCCGACGAGCATGCCGGTGGAGGTGACGGAGGGGTCGCCCTCGACCTGGGCGATGCCGAAGTCGGTGAGGACGACACGGCCGTTGCCGGCGATGAGCACGTTGGACGGCTTGACGTCGCGGTGCAGGATGCCCTGGCCGTGCGCGGCACGCAGGACGTCGAGGATCGCAAGGCCGACCTCGGCCGCGCGGTGCGGGGTGAGGGGGCCGTTCTCCCGGATGAACTCGGCGAGCGAGGGGCCCTCGATGAGCTCCATGACGATCCACGGCCGGCCGTCCTCGTCGACGACGTCGTAGACGGTGACGGCGCCGCCGCTGCGGATCCGGGCGATGGCCTTGGCCTCGCGGAGGGTGCGGGTGATGAGGCGGCGCTTCTCGTCCTCGTCGACCCCGCTGCTGAAGCGCAGCTCCTTCACGGCGACCGTCCGGCCGAGGGTCTCGTCCTGTGCCCGCCAGACGGTGCCCATACCGCCCTTGCCGAGCACAGCCCCCAGCCGGTACCGGCCGGCCAGCAACCGTCCCTCGTCCTGCCCGTCCGCGGCCGCCTTCGCGGCGGCGGCCTTGACTGCGGCCGCCATGGCGTCCGCCTTCTCGACCACGGGATTGACGACGGCCTTCGCCACGGGCGCAGGCTCGGCCACAGGCGTCGCCACAGGCTGGGCCTTGCTCAATACGGGCTTCGCGGCGGCCGGGGACATGGCGTCCTCGGGCCCCCCCGCAGACGCGGCCTCACCCGGCCCCGGCTTCATAGCCGCAGCCTTCGCATCCTCAGCACCGGGCTTCGCGTCCTCGGGCTCGACGGCAGCCGCAGGCTCGGCTCCAGCCTTCGCCTCGTCAGCCTTCACCGCGGGCGCGCCCTTGCTCAAGCCCGGCTTCGCCGCAGGCGCGCCCTTGCCCGAGCCCGGCTTCGCAGCCCCAGGCTTCGCGTCCTCGGGCTCGACGGCAACCGCAGGCTCCGCATCCTCAGACTCGGACTTCGCCACAGGCTTCGCCGCGTCAGCCTTGACCGCGGGTGCGCCCTTGCTCAAGCCCGGCTTCGCCGCAGGCGCGCCCTTGCCCGAGCCCGGCTTCGCAGCCCCGGGCTTCGCCGCAGGCGCAGTCGCATCGTCAGGCTTCGCCGCAGGCGCCCCGGCAGGTGACTCGGTGTGCTCCGGCTTCGACATGCGTCCCCTCTGCGATCGTGCCGCTGCTCCGCCTGCCCCAGCGGCTGAGCGACCCGGCGGCCGGGGCGTGCTGTAACCCACCCCGGCGGAACCCTCATTGTTCCTCACTCCGCAACGGACGGGCGCCCCGGGTCCGCGGTTCCCCCTTCCGGATCCCGGAGTTACAACGGAACGATGTCGGGCGCCCCCAGCCGCGCCGCGTCCGCCGTCTGGTCGTCCGGCTGACGCTGGGATTCCCGCTCCGCCTGGACCCGCTTCTCGTAGTGCTCCACCTCTTTCTCGATCTGCTGCTTGTCCCACTCCAGCACCGGAGCCATCAACTCCGCGCATTCCCGGGCCGACCGCGTCCCCCGGTCGAAGGTCTCGATCGAGATCCGCGTCCGCCGCGTCAGCACGTCGTCCAGGTGCCGCGCCCCCTCGTGCGAGGCCGCGTACACGATCTCCGCCCGCAGGTAGTCGTCCGCCCCGGACACCGGCTCCCGCAGACCCGGATCGGCGGCCATCAGGTCGAGCAGTTCCTCCGCCAGCGAGCCGAACCGGTTCAACAGGTGCTCCACCCGCACCACATGAAGCCCCGTCCGGGCCGCCATCCTCGCCCGCCCGTTCCACAGCGCCCGGTACCCCTCCGCCCCCACCAGCGGCACGTCCTCCGTCACGCACTCCGCCACCCGCTGGTCCAGCCCGTGCACCGCCTCGTCGACCGCGTCCTTGGCCATGACCCGGTACGTCGTGTACTTGCCGCCCGCGACGACCACCAGCCCCGGAACCGGGTGAGCGACCGTGTGCTCGCGTGACAGCTTGCTCGTCGCGTCCGACTCCCCGGCCAGCAGCGGCCGCAGGCCCGCGTACACACCCTGGACGTCGTCGCGCGTCAGCGGCACCGCCAGCACCGTGTTCACGTGCTCCAGCAGGTAGTCGATGTCCGCGCTCGACGCCGCCGGGTGGGCCTTGTCCAGGTCCCAGTCGGTGTCCGTGGTCCCCACGATCCAGTGCCGGCCCCACGGGATGACGAACAGCACCGACTTCTCGGTCCGCAGGATCAGCCCCGTGCTCGAATGGATCCGGTCCTTCGGCACGACCAGGTGGATGCCCTTGGAGGCCCGGACGTGGAACTGTCCGCGCTCCCCGATCAGCGCCTGGGTGTCGTCCGTCCACACCCCCGTCGCATTCACCACCTGCTTCGCGCGAATGGCGTACTCACCGCCGCCCTCCACGTCCTGCACGCGCGCGCCGACCACCCGCTCACCCTCACGCAGGAAGCCGATGACCCTCGCCCGGTTGGCGCAGTGCGCCCCGTACGCCGCGGCCGTCCGCACCAGCGTGGTGACGTACCGCGCGTCGTCCATCTGGGCGTCGTAGTACTGCAGGGCCCCCACCAGCGCGTCCTTGCGCAGCGCCGGCGCGACCCGCAGCGCGCGCTTGCGCGACAGGTGACGGTGCACCGGCAGGCCGCGCCCGTGTCCGCTGGAGACCGACATGGCGTCGTACAGCGCGACGCCCGAGCCGGCGTACAACCGCTCCCAGCCCTTGTGCTGCAGCGGGTACAGGAACGGCACCGGCCTCACCAGGTGGGGGGCGAGGCGCTCCAGCAGCAGGCCGCGCTCCTTCAGCGCCTCCCGCACGAGGGCGAAGTCCAGCATCTCCAGGTACCGCAGGCCGCCGTGGATCAGCTTGCTCGACCGGCTGGAGGTGCCCGAAGCCCAGTCCCGCGCCTCCACCAGACCGGTCGACAGGCCCCGGGTCGCCGCGTCGAGCGCGGTGCCTGCGCCGACCACGCCCGCGCCCACCACGAGCACGTCCAGTTCCCGCTCGGCCATCTGGGCGAGGGCCTCGGCCCGCTGCACCGGCCCCAGTGTCGCTGTCCTCACGGCTGCCTCCCGTTGGTGCGGGTGAGATCCCGCTCACATGCCCCCGTCCCACGATTCTGACCGCCCGCACCCACATCAGCCACCGCCTGTGGACAACACAACGGTGGCGATCACCCCGGAATGCGACATATCCGTCATATATATGCCTAGTCTGACATTGCGCCAGCTCCCCTGTCCCCCCGGAGGACTTGCGCGGCAGCCCCCTCATGTCAGGGAAGGGACGGCACCCCCATGCCCGCAGATCTCGCCGTCATCGGACTCGGCCATCTCGGCCTCCCTCTCGCCCAGGCGGCCGTAGCCGCCGGGATCGAGACGGTCGGCTACGACAGCGGTCCGGTCACGGACTCCACCCTCACCGCCGCCGAGATCCGCCGCATGTCGGCGGCCGGCTTCCGGGTCACCACCAACCCCGCCGAGCTCGGCCGGGTCCGCACGGCCGTCATCTGCGCCCCCACCCAGCTCGGCGCCGATCGCGCACTGGACCTCTCCGCCGTCGGCGAGGCGGGCCGCGCGCTCGCCGCCCGGCTGCGCCCCCACACCACCGTGATCCTCGAATCGGCCGCCCACCCCGGCGTCACCGAGGGCTACCTCCGCCCGATCCTCGAAGCGGGCTCCGGGCTGCGGGCGGGCCGGGACTTCCACCTGGCCTACTCCCCCAGCCGCCACGACCCCGGCAACCGGACGCACGGCATCTCCAACACCCCCAAGGTGATCGGCGGCCTCACCCCCGCCTGCACGGAGTCCGCGCACGCCTTCTACGCCCGCCTCACCGAGAAGGTGGTCCGCGCCCGCGGCCTGCGCGAGGCCGAGACCGTCCAGCTCCTCGAAACCAACTACCGCCACGTCAACATCGCCCTCATGAACGAGATGGCCGTGCTCTGCCACGACCTCGGTGTCGACCTGTGGGACGTCATCCGCTGCGCCGAGACCAAGCCGTACGGATTCCAGGCCTTCCGCCCCGGCCCCGGGGTCGGCGGCCACGGCGTCCCCCTCGACCCGAACTACCTCCCGCACACCACCCGCACCCCCGGGCACCCCCTGCGCATGGTCGGCCTGGCGCAGGAGATCAACAACCGGATGCCGCAGTACGTCATCCAGCGCTCCGCCACCCTGCTGAACGAGCACGGCAAGTCCGCCCGCGGCGCCCGGGTCCTGCTCCTCGGGGTCACCTACAAGCCCGACCTCGCCGACCAGGAGGGCTCCCCGGCCCGCGAGATCGCCAGCCGCCTCCTCGACCTGGGGGCGCTCATCAGCTACCACGACCCGTACATCACGGGCTGGCGCGTCAGGGACCAGCCGGTCCCCCGCGCCGAATCGCTGTACGAGGCCGCCGCGAACGCCGACCTGACCATCCTGCTGCAGCACCACCGCACGTACGACCTGCAAGGCCTGGCCGTGAAGGCCCAGCTGCTCCTGGACACCCGCGGCGCCAGCCCGGCGGGCGCGGCCCACCGCCTCTGAGCGCGGCAGAAGCCACCCGGTGGGCGTCCGGCACGGCCCACGAGGCGCTGATCAGGCACGACCGACCCGGAGGGCGGCGGGAACCCCCTGTCGGCCAGATCCGCCGCCGATCATATGATCCGCCCGTGCCAGCTCTCCCACCTCCCGGTCGGCCCGTGTTCGAACCCGCCGACCGCATCCCCTCCTTGGCCGCACTGCGCAACGCAGTGCGGCGCAAGGACTGGGACACCACCGCCGCCGGATTCGCCACGCTCTCCGACGAGGACGACCGCGCCCTCGCCTGCCGGACCGTCGCGGAGACCGCCGGCTCGGAGGGCTTCCTCCAGGGGGCCGCAGAGCGCCGCACCGTTGATCCGCTGCCACGAACGCTGTTCGCAGACCGGCTGATCCAGATCGGCTGGGGCATCCGTTCGGGCCACCGCGCCCAGCACGTGTCGAAGCAGCAGTTCCAGGACTTCCACACGTACCTGCGGCGCGCCGAGATCCTGCTCATCGACGTCTTCGCCGAGTACCCCGAGTACGCCCTGGCCTGGTACCTGCGCGTCATCACCGCGCGCGGGCTCGAACTGGGCCTCGGCGAGACCCGCCGCCGCTACGACCGGCTCGCCGAGCACCACCCGCACCACTACAGCGGCCAGTCACAGCTGCTCCAGCAGATCTGCCCCAAGTGGGGCGGCACCTGGGAGGCCGCGCACGGGTTCGCCGAGGAGTGCCTGAAGAGCTCACCGGCCGGCGGCCCCGGCGGGGCCCTGACCGCGATCGCCCAGATGGAGCAGTACCTGGAGCTGGCGGAGAAGCAGGGCACCCGCGTCGCGGAAAGCTATCTGCGCGAACCGGACAACCGCGCCCGACTGCTCGACGCCGCCGCGCGGTCCGTCCTCCACCCCGCGTTCCGGGCCGACGCCCACCACGCGGTCAACGCCCACAGCGCCTTTGCCGCAGCCCACAGCGCCGCCGGCCGCCCCGCCGATGCGGCCCCGCACTTCCGGGCCCTCGGCGACCGCGCCAGCGAGTTCCCGTGGGGCTACCTCGGCAACGGCGATCACGAGGCCGAATTCGTCCGCCACCGCAAGACCGCGCTCGCCAAGGGCTGAGAGGCCCGGACATGGACGACAACGACATGGACACCCCCGCGACCACCACCGCGACCAGCACCACGGCCACCTCCGCGACCCGCACCGCGGCCACTACCGCGGGCACCGCCGGCACCGATCCCGACGGCGTCACGCACACCACCGTGAACGGCATCCGGACCCTTCTGGCCCCGCGCTCCGGCCCCGTCACCGCGGGTCTGTTGTTCCGCGTGGGCCGCGCCGACGAGACCCTCGCCACCAGCGGGATCACCCACCTCGTCGAACACCTCGCCCTGCACCGGCACGGCCTCGGCGACCTGCACTACAACGGCGCCACCGCCGCCACGTACACCCACTTCCACGTCACCGGCACCCCTGCCGACGTGGTCGAGTACCTCAACGGTGTCTGCGCGGCCCTGCGCGATCTCCCCATGGACCGGCTGGAGACCGAGAAGGAGATCCTGCGCACGGAGGCCGCGGGCCGCGGACACGGCCCGGGCCACGGCATGGCCCTGTGGCGCTACGGCTCCCGCACCCACGGCCTCACCGACTACACCGAGGCCGGCCTCCACAAGATCACCGTCCATGACGTCCGCGACTGGGCCGCCGACCGGTTCACCGCCGAGAACGCGGTCCTGTGGATCACCAGCGACACCCTCCCCGAAGGCCTCGACCTCACCCTCCCCACCGGCAGGTGGCATCCCACCCCCGAGCCGAGCTCCGCCCTGCCCGCCACCCCGGCGTACTTCCAGGGCGAGCCCGGCGGGCTCGTGCTGACCTCGGTCGTGGCCCGTTCGACCGCGGCTCACCTGCTCACCGAGATCCTGGGCAGGGAACTGTTCCGCGCGCTGCGCCAGAAGGGGGGCTACTCGTACACCGCGGCCGCCGAGTACAGCCCGCGCGACACCGGCTCCGCGACCGTCATCGCGTACGCCGACGCCCTCCCGGAGAAGCAGGACGCGATGGTCGGCGCCTTCGTGGACGTCCTCGCGAAGGTGCGGGCCGGCCGCATCGACGAGGCGGACCTGAAGTCCGTACGGGCCTCCGCGCTGGCCCGGTTCGACATCCCCGAGCCCGCCGCGGCCAACCTCCCGGCGCAGGCCATGGACCTGTTGCTGCGCCACCGGCACCTCACCGTCGCCGAGGCCAGAGCCGAGATCGAGGCGGTCACCGTCGTCGACCTCCAGGCCGCCGCACGGGAGCTGTGGGCGAACGCCCTGGTCCAGGTACCGGGCCGGGCGCTGGACTGGGCCGGCCTCACGCCCGCGCCCGCCCAGTCCCCCGACCTGGTCACCGGGCGGCGCTACTCCTCGCTGGAGGACCCCCGCTTCGCCGTGCTCGTGGCGGACGACGGCATCAGCCTGACGGGCCCCGGCTGTCGCACCACCGTCCGGTACGCCACGTGCTCCCTGATGCAGGCCTACCCCGACGGCGCCCGCCACCTCGTCGGCCACGACGGCTTCAACCTCACCGTGGAACCGACCCTGTACGGGATCACGGCGGCCGAACTGGCCCCGCTGGACGCCGGCGTCCCGCCCGCCTCCGTGATCCGCATGCAGCCCCGCGACCCGGCCCGCATCCCCCGGCCCGCCGAGCGGAAGCCGGCCGAGCCCCCCAGACGCGGCTGGTTCACCGCCCTGCTGTGGATCCTCGGCATTCCCGCACTGCTGTCGGGCGGCGTCACCGCGCTGAGCGCCCTCTTCGTGATCCGGACCAGCCAGGGGGAGATCCCACAGGACCAGGCGCAACTCCTGCTCGCCGGCATCATCTTCTCGGCGATGCTGCTGATCCCCTGGGGCATCTGCGTGCGGCGGCGCAGACAGGGCCTGAGCTGACGCCGGAGGGCCGGCACCCCGTCTGCGGGGTGCCGGCC
>NZ_JBSGZI010000059.1:0-48931 GCF_053610945.1 Streptomyces sp. NPDC054849 | reverse complement strand
GACCCGAGCGGGGTCCGCGGCAGCCGTTCCCAGGGAGCGCCTGAGGAGATCCGAAGGCGCCCCCCGGGGGCGGTGACTCGTGCCACTGGCTTCGCCACGCGCGCAAACGCACGCGGAACGGTTTGGGCGAATCGTTTCTGCACCCCTTGGGACAAGCATGCGCACCACCCACAACTTCATACGGCTCGACTCGCACCGCTTTCGCACCACCTCCAAGACACCCACGTCCCTGCCGACGTGTTACCCGACCGGAGGAAGCCGTGGCCCAGTCGCCCAGGTTTCGCAAAGACGCAGTCGCAGTACCGCAGGTCTCCGGGGAGAAACACCCGGTCGACGAGACCCTGCCACCTCTGAAGATGTTCACCAGCGGACTCCAGCACGTGGCCGCCATGTACGCGGGTGTCGTGGCCCCGCCCATGATCGTCGGTCCTGCCGTCGGGCTCTCCGCCACCGAGACCGCGTTCCTGATGGGCGCCTCGCTCTTCACCGCGGGCCTCGCCACCCTGCTCCAGACCCTCGGCTTCTGGAAGATCGGCGCCAAACTCCCCTTCGTCAACGGCGTTTCCTTCGCCGGTGTGACCCCGATGATCGCGATCGGAAAGGGGGAGGGGGACGACGCCCTCCCCGTCATCTTCGGCGCGATCATCGTCGCCGGAGTCGTCGGCTTCTTCGCCGCCCCCTACTTCGGCAAGCTGGTCCGCTTCTTCCCGCCGGTCGTGACGGGCACGGTCATCACCCTGATCGGCGTCTCGCTCCTGCCCGTCGCCTTCAACTGGTCGCAGGGCGGGAACAGTACGGCCACCGACTACGGCTCGGTGAAGAACATCGGCATGGCCGCGGTCACCCTGGTCATCGTGCTGCTGATGCGCAAGTTCCTGCGCGGGTTCCTCCAGCAGATATCCATCCTGCTCGGCCTGGTCGCGGGCACGCTCATCGCCCTCCCGCTCGGCATGACCGGCTTCGACGCCGTCAAGAACGCCTCGGTGATCGGCTTCCCGACCCCGTTCCACTTCGGCGCCCCGCAGTTCCAGGTCGCCGCGATCATCTCGATGTGCATCGTCATGCTGGTCTGCATGACCGAGTCCACCGCCGACATCCTGGCCCTGGGCAGGATCGTCGGCCGGCCGGCGGACGCGAAGACCATCGCGGGGGGCCTGCGCGCCGACACCCTCGGCAGCGCGATCAGCCCGCTGTTCAACGGCTTCATGTGCAGCGCCTTCGCCCAGAACATCGGGCTCGTCGCCATGACCAGGGTACGCAGCCGGTTCGTGGTCGCCGCGGGCGGCGGCATCCTGATCCTGCTCGGTCTGTGCCCGATGGCGGCCTCCGTCATCGGCGTCGTCCCGCTGCCGGTCCTCGGCGGCGCCGGCATCGTCCTCTTCGGGTCGGTCGCGGCCAGCGGCATCCAGACCCTGGCCGGCGCTGCCATGGAGAAGGGCGAGAACGCCCTGATCGTCGCCGCCTCCGTGGGCATCGGCCTGATCCCGATCGCCGCGCCGGATTTCTACCACGCCTTCCCGAAGGACCTGCTGGTCGTCCTCGACTCCGGCATCAGCACCGGCTGCGTCGTGGCCATCCTGCTGAACCTGGCCTTCAACCACCTCGGCGTTCGAAGGGCCGCGGCCGCGGGAGCCGCTCCGGACCCGGTGCCGGTGCACTAGACCGTGTCGTCGAAGTCCCGTCCGGCCGACGCTGCTTTGACGACATTCCCCGGCGTCCGGCCCCGGCTGGAGCGTACGGCGGTGCGGACGCCACCCACTGCGGGTGTGGCGTCCGCACCGCCGCGTCCGTCCTCAGCAGGTCGAGTGGAAGAGGCCGCCGACCCGCTCGGTCTCGGCCAGCCGGTTGTAGAGGGTTACCGCGGTGGTCGTCTCCTCGACGTGCACCTCGACCCCGGCCGCCCGGAGCGTATCGAGGGTCTCCGGCATGACCCCCAGGCGCTGGTCCATGCCCCGGCCCAGGACGACCGCCGTCACCCCGACATCGAGGAGCTCGCGCACGTCCTGCGGCTGGATGCCGGGATAGTGGTGGGTGCCGTGCTCGGCCCAGTCCCACGGGCGGCCGCCGCCCGGGTAGAGCTTGAAGTCCTTGCCGGGCGCGAGCCCTTCGGCCTCGATGAGCCCCCAGGAGACGTGCGTGATACGCGGGGACACTGCCGCAGCGGGCGCGGGTGTCGGAGCCGGATCCGGAGCCGCCTCTGGAGCGGGGGGAGTCCACAGCATCAGGTTGCTCATCAGGTCGGCCTGCTCGATCGCGTCGTCCAGGGCGTGGTGCGTGTGACGCCGCTTCGACAGCAGTTCGCGGGGCATCCGGCCCTTGACGGCCGCCCTCAGCGGCACCCGCGCCTTCGTCGCGTAGAGGGTCTTCATGTCCAGGCAGCCGGAGTGGCCGAAGGGGCTGTCCCCGCCGAAGCGCATCAGGTACCAGTACAGGAAGGTCCAGTCGAAGGAGGCCGGGTAGCCGCACATCACCGGCTGCGCCCCCGCGGAGACCTCCCGTACCCAGGTGCAGAACTCGGCCATGGCGACCGCCGGATCGGCGCCCTCCCGCACCAGCCGGTCGCGGTCCAGCCCGCTGACGGCGAGCGCCTCGGGGACGTACGCGTCGCTGATCGGCCGCAGCTCCCGGTAGAAGGTCCGCTCCTGCGGATCGGCGGCCGTATACGAGGCGCCGTCCTGCCGGCCGGCGACCGCGGCCCCGAAGCTGATCATCGAATACGGTCCGGGAATGGGTCCGTCGGCCTCGATGTCGACGGAGATGTAAAGACCGGGACGTGCGGTACGGGCTGCCATGCGCGAGAGCATGCCAGCCCGCACCGCGCCGTTCACCCGGATTTACCCGGTCCCACGCACGGTGGCCGGCCGTGGCCGGTGCGTGCGTCCGGCGGCCGGTCGACGGCGGACGCGGGCGGGGGGAGGATGGAAGGCGGGGAGCCTCGGAGCGAAGGAACGGTCATGTTCGCAGACACCAAGGCATTCAGCGGATTCTCGGTCGACGACCTCGGCAAGGCCAAGGAGTTCTACGAAGGCACCCTCGGCCTGCGCGTCTCGGAGCACACGGACATGGGCCTGCTGTCGCTGCACCTGGCGGGTGACACCACCGTCATGGTCTACCAGAAGGACGACCACGAGCCCGCGACCTTCACGATCCTCAATTTCCCCGTCGACGACGTCGCCCGGGCCGTCGACGAGCTCACCACCCGCGGCGTCCGGTTCGAGCGCTACGACGGGTTCGACATGGACGCCAGGGGAATCGTCCGGCCGGCGGGGAACGAGCCGACCATCGCCTGGTTCAAGGACCCGGCGGGCAACGTCCTGTCGGTGCTGGACGGATCCCCCTAGCCGGCGCTTCCTCCGGTTCGAGGCCCCGGAGCGCCTAGGAGGCCGGGGTCAGGAACATTGCGGTGTGGTCCCCGCCCGCGGTGTTCTTGCAGCTGAAGCCCGAGGTTGCGGGCTGGGCGACGGCCAGGGACAGGCAGCGCCCGGCCGCCAGCTGGCCGAAGTAGTTCGGGTGCATGGACTCCTGGATCAGACCCTGCGACTCGTTGTTGTCGATCCAGCGTGCCCATTCGCTCGTCTTCGCCGACGCCGGGACGGTGGAGCTCACCTGCTTGCTCGCCTTGGCGCACACCTCACGGCCCTGCAGCATGTCCCGCAGGTCCAGGAACTGCACCCCCTTGGCCGCGGCTACGCCCTTGATGCGGCCTGCGATCTGCGGCACGAGCGAGTCCCGCGCCCAGTCCGAGTCCAGGTTCCAGAAGGGGCAGCCGCCCGTGTTGAGCCGGCTCCAGTCGCTCTGGGTGTACCGGTTCTCCGCGCCGCGCGGGATCGGCGACGGGTAGGACTGCAGCACGATCCGGTACGAGGAGTCGGCGTACCCGGCCGCGCGCATCACGGCCCGCACCTCGTCCACGGACTTCCCGACCTTGCCCATGACCGCGTCGATCTTCTGGTCGACGGCGTACTGCTGGTCGTCGTGGCAGTAGGAGTTCCAGATGATGAAGTCGTACGCGCAGTTCTTGATGATGTCGGCGAAGCCCAGGTCGTTCCCGCCGACGGACAGGGCGATGACCTTGACGTCGTGGCTCGCGGCCACCGCGGCGAGCTGATCGGCCTGCGGGGCCTCGCCCTTGAAGGCGACGCCGCCGTTGGAGGCGCGGAAGACGTTGTCCGAGACCGCCCCCGAGCAGGCCAGGTTCACGGCGACGTCGGCGATCGGTCCGGCGCTGCGCACCTCGGCGGAGTCGGAGCGGTGGCAGCCGCCCGCGGTGGGTCCGTAGACCTTGCCGGGGTCGTAGGTGCTGCCGCTGACCCAGCCCCGGTCGGTGCCGTTGCGGCTCCCGGTGTTGGTCAGGCTGTTGCCCTTCCAGCGTCCGGCCTCGCCGGAGATGTAGCTGTCACCCATGGAGACCACGGCGGTGGGCCCGTTTCCGGGGCTGGCCGCGGAGGTGCCGGCGCCGGCGCCCACCAGGGCGGTGACGGCGAGCGGAAGAACCATCCCGGCACCGGCCAGTCGTCGCACGCGACTGCGGTCACGGTCCTTGCGGACGTTGCGGAATCCGATCACAGCGGAACTCCTGCGTTCGGCCACGCCGAAGTCGGCAACGACTGCGTTGCGTGGCTGGGAAGTGGGGGTACCGCCGGCCGGTGGCATCGGAAAGGTGACACGGGGCCGCTTGTTACCGCTAGGTACAGGCAAGTTACGAACAAGTAACAACAGGCCGGTCGTTCGGCGCCCCCGCCTGCGGACTCAGCGCCTCCGCAGCCTCGGAACCTCCGGCGGGGCCTCCGGCGAAACCTCCGGCGGGGCCTGACGGCCCGTCCGGCCGCCCGGGACCCCGCCCCGGCCGCGCTACCGGCCTGTGCCTACGCCGTGTTGTGGAATGCAAACGGCTCCGCCCCCGTGCCGTGAGGCGACGGGGGCGGAGCCGGCCGGCTTCGACTGCTGTGCGTTCCAGTCGAACCCGGGTCTCAGCCGACCAGTTGGTCGTATGCGGGGAGCGTGAGGAAGTCCGCGTAGTCCGCATCCAGGGAGACCTGGAGGAGGAGGTCGTGTGCCTGCTGCCACTTGCCGGACGCAAAGGCCTCCTCGCCGACCTCGGCGCGGATGGCGGCCAGTTCCCCGGCCGCGATCGTACGGGTCAGTTCGGCCGTGGCCGTCTCGCCGTTCTCGAACACGACACCGGCGTTGATCCACTGCCAGATCTGCGAGCGCGAGATCTCGGCGGTGGCCGCGTCCTCCATCAGGCCGAAGATGCCGACGGCGCCGAGGCCGCGCAGCCAGGCCTCGATGTAGCGGATGCCGACCTGGATCGCGTTGCGCAGGCCCTCGTACGTCGGCTTCGCGTCCAGGGAGTCGATCGCGATGAGCTCGCCAGGGGCCACCGAGACGTCCTCGCGCAGCCGGTCCTTCTGGTTCGGCTTCTCGCCGAGCACCGCGTCGAAGGAGGCCATCGCGATCGGGACCAGGTCGGGGTGCGCGACCCAGGAGCCGTCGAAGCCGTCGCCCGCCTCGCGGTCCTTGTCGGCCTTGACCTTCTCGAAGGCGACCTTGTTGACCTCGGCGTCCTTGCGGGACGGGATGAAGGCCGCCATGCCGCCGATGGCGTGTGCGCCGCGCTTGTGGCAGGTGCGGACCAGCAGTTCGGTGTACGCCCGCATGAACGGGGCGGTCATCGTCACCGCGTTGCGGTCCGGCAGGACGAACTTCTCGCCGCCGTCGCGGAAGTTCTTCACGATGGAGAACAGGTAGTCCCAGCGGCCCGCGTTCAGGCCGGCCGCGTGGTCGCGGAGCTCGTAGAGGATCTCCTCCATCTCGTACGCGGCGGTGATCGTCTCGATGAGGACGGTCGCGCGGACGGAGCCCTGCGGGATGCCGACGTAGTCCTGGGAGAAGACGAAGATCTCGTTCCAGAGGCGCGCCTCCAGGTGCGACTCCGTCTTCGGCAGGTAGAAGTACGGGCCCTTGCCGAGGGCGATCAGGCGCTTCGCGTTGTGGAAGAAGTACAGGCCGAAGTCCACGAGTGCGCCGGAGGCCGGGCCGCCCTCGAACTGCAGGTGGCGCTCCTCCAGGTGCCAGCCGCGCGGCCGCATGACGACCGTCGCCAGCTCCTCGGCGGGCTTGAGGGCGTAGGCCTTGCCGGTGCGCGCGTCGGTGAAGTCGATGCGGCGCTCGTACGCGTCGATGAGGTTGAGCTGGCCGAGGACGACGTTCTCCCACGTGGGAGCCGAGGCGTCCTCGAAGTCGGCGAGCCAGACCTTGGCGCCCGAGTTCAGGGCGTTGATGGTCATCTTGCGGTCCGTCGGACCGGTGATCTCCACACGACGGTCGTTCAGCGCGGCCGGGGCCGGCGCCACCTTCCAGTCGCCCTCGCGGACCTGTGCGGTGTCCGGGAGGAAGTCGAGGGTGGAGGTCCGGGCGATCTCGGCACGGCGCTCGGCGCGGCGGGCCAGGAGCTCGACGCGGCGGGGGGCGAACCGCCGGTGGAGCTCGGCCACGAAGGCGAGGGCCGCTTCGGTGAGGACTTCGTCCTGCCGGGGCAGGGGCTCGGCGTCGACGATGGCCAGCGGGGACGGCGCTGGTGCGGACATATCTGTCACTCCTTCAGCGGCGGTGCCTGGCGGCCGCGGGGGAATGCTCGCGCGAGACGGCACGCAGTGCCGTCGGGTGTGGAGAGTTCCGGGATACGGTCGCGGGCGCCGTCTGTGGGTTCAGGGCGCTTCTGACCAGTGGATAGTAATTTCCTCATGGTGGAAGTTCAATGGTTTGTTGATGTCGAGATTCTCTTGGTCGACAGATTCCGCCGTCTGGTGGCCCTCAGTGCCATTGTCGTCACGCCGTGCTCAGAGCAGACGTGCCAGGTCGGTGGGCGTGTCGATGTCATAGGCCTCCGCGACGTCCGAGCACTCCACCAGCATGAGCTCTTCGGCATGTCGTGCGAGGTGCACCCGCGCGCCCTTGTCGCCCGTCGCCGTCGCCGCGATGTCGGCCCAGCGGTCCGAGCCGAACAGCACGGGGTGGCCGCGCTCCCCGTCGTACGCCGCCGCCACCAGGCTCGCGGGGGAGCGATAGGCCTCCCGGACCCTGGCCACGGCCGCCGGGCCGATGCCCGGCTGGTCCACCAGCGAGACCAGGGCCGCTCGGGCGTCCGTACCGGCCAGTGAGGTGAGGCCGACCCGCAGGGAGGAGCCCATCCCCTCCGCCCAGTCGGGGTTGTCCACGACCACGCAGCCGTTCAGGTCGGCGCGCTCGCGGACCTCGCAGGCCGAGGCGCCGAGCACCACGTGCACCGGGCCGCAGCCCGCATCGCGCAGCACCCGTACGGCGTTCTCGACCAGCGGGCGGCCGCGGTAGGGGAGCAGTGCCTTGGGCCGCCCGCCGAGCCGGCGGCCGCCGCCGGCCGCCAGGAGCAGGCCCGCGATCACGGGTGGAGCGGAGTGGGAGTTGGCTGACATGCCACCGATTCTCGCTCCTGCACGCGATCCCGTGAGCGCCGCTGCAAGATGCGCCTTACGGAGGCCACCACGGCCTCGATCCGCAGCGGCCGGGAGATCCGGCTCTCGGCGGCAGCCAGCAGGGCACGTTCGTCACGGTCGGTCAACATCTCGGCGTCTCCTTGCCAATCGGGGGCCAATACGGCGAGTCTGGTCCCCGATTGGCCTGGCCGTCAGAGCCAATCAGGGGAGGTTGGCATGGCAAACGGGCGAGTGGTCCACACAGCGGACAGAACCATCGGCAGCCGTCAGCTGGCGGCCCTGCTGCCGGCCGACGTGCTGGCCCGCCCCGGCTACCGGGCGCTCGCCCACGCCGTCCGCGCGCTGATCCTCGACGGCCGCATCGCCCTGCACGTCCGGCTGCCCGCCGAACGTGAGCTCGCCGAGGCGGTCGGCGCCAGCCGGGCCACCGTCACCGGCGCCTACGACCTGCTGCGCGAGAGCGGCTACGTCCGCAGCCGGCGCGGCTCCGGCACCTGGACCGAGCTTCCCGACGGCCACCTGCCGGTCGGCTCGCCCGCCCTCATCGGCGGCGGCACCGGGGGCCGGCCCGACGGTGACCCCGGGGTCGACCTCGCCATCGCCGCCATGGGCGCACCCGAGGGCAGCCTCGCCGAGGCCTTCGCATGGGCCGCACCCCGACTGTCCGGGCTCGCCCGCCACCCCGGGTACCACCCCTTCGGCCTGCCCGACCTGCGCACGGCCGTCGCCGACCGGTTCACCCGGCGCGGGCTGCCCACGCGTCCCGAGCAGATCCTCGTCACGGCCGGAGCCCAGCAGGCCTTCGCACTGGTCGTCAGCATGCTCTGCCGGGCCGGGGACCGGGTCGTGACCGAGAACCCCACCTACGCCAACGCCCTCGACGCCCTGCGCCACGCACGCCTGCGCACCGCGTCCATCGCCGTCTCCGACGCGGGCTGGGACATGGAGATCGCCGAGTCCACGCTGCGCCAGACCGTGCCGAGGATGGCGTACGTCATCCCCGACTTCCAGAACCCGACGGGCGCCCTGATGCCGCCGGAGCAGCGGCTGCGGCTGCTGGCGGCGACCCGCGCGACCGGGACCTGGCTGGTGGTCGACGAGACCATCGCCGACATCGCGCTGGACGTCCCCGCACCCGTGCCGATGGCCTCCCTCGCCCCGCGCGGCGGCGCCGATCACGTGATCACCATCGGCTCGCTCAGCAAGACGCACTGGGGCGGCCTGCGCGTGGGGTGGGTCCGGGCCACCGCGAAGATGATCACCGAGCTGACGGCCGTACGGGTCTCGGCCGACATGACCGGCTCGGTGCTCGACCAGCTGGTCGCGCTCCCGCTGATGGACGACATGGACCGGTCACTGCCCGCGCGGCTCGCGCAGCTGCGGATCCAGCGCGAGGCCCTGGTGCAGTCGCTCCAGCGGTACACCCCCGAATGGTCCTGGCAGCTCCCGCCGGGCGGGCTCTCGCTCTGGGTCGACCTGGGCGAGTCGGTGAGCTCCGCACTGGCCGAGCGGGCGGCGGCCGCCGGTGTGCACATCGGCCGCGGTGCGCGCTTCGGGGTGGACCCGGGCACTTTCGAACACCGCCTCCGGATTCCGTACACGCTCCCGCCGGACCGGTTGGAGGAGGGTGTGCGCCGGCTGGCGAGCGCCTTCCACGACGGGGTCCCGCTGCCGTCGGCGGTGGAACGGCCGCACTGGGTCGCATAGGGGGTGGGCCTCCGCCGGGAGGGCTCCTGCGACCCGGCGGAGGAGGAGTCAGGAGACGCTCAGGGCCACCAGGCAGGTGTCGTCCTCGTGCTCCTCGGGCGTGTACGCGTCCATGATGCGGTCGAGGGTGTCCTGGGGGCCGAGCCCGCCACAGCCCGCGAGCACCTTGCGCAGGAGGTCGATGCCGTCGGCGATGTCCTCGCCCCGGCGCTCGACCATGCCGTCCGTGTAGAGCAGGAGGAGATCGCCGGGAAGAAGGTCCGTGGTCGCGGTCTCGTACTCATGTCCGGGCAGCAGCCCGAAGAGCGGGCCGCGGTGCTCCGTGTCCAGCACCGAGGCCGTCCCGTCGCGCAGCAGCAGCGGCGCCGGATGGCCGGCGCACGCCCAGCGGAACCGCCGCTCCCGGTCGATGTGCCCGATGACACCGGTCGCGGTCTCGGCGGCCGGGTCGGCGCACAGCAGCTCGTTGAGCCAGGTGGTGAGCTGGCCCGCATGGGTCCCCGGGGAGTGGGCGAGACCCGCGAGGGCGTGCCGCTGCTGCGCCATCCGGGCCACCGCGCTCAGCCCGTGCCCGCAGGCATCGCCGATGGCGAGCAGGATCCGTCCGTCCGGCAGCAGGCGGCATTTGTACCAGTCCCCGCCCACCGCCGCGTCCGTCTCCGCCGGCATGTACGCGGCCGCCACGGACAGTCCCGCCTGGGCGAGCTCGGCGGAGTGCGTCGGCAGCAGTGCCTCCCGCAGGGTGGCGGCGACCCGCCGCTCGGCGGCCGCCTCCTCCCGCAGCCGGTCGGACTGCCTGCGCGTCGCAGCCAGCCGCTGCCGGCTGCGCACCTGCGACGTCAGATCCCGCGCGATGACGTGCACCGACCAGGGAAGCCCGTCGGTCGCGATCACGGGGTGCCCCACCAGGTGCAGGGTGCGCACCTCGCCGAGCACGCTGAAGCGGATCTCGGTCCCCGACGGCTCCTCTCCGTCGACCAGCGCCAGCAGGAACCTCCCGAAGCGCGGTACGTCGTCCAGCAGGACCGTGTCACACAGTTCCGCGAGCGACAGGGGCCGGGACGGATCGCTGCGGAAGATCGACGACAGCCCCTCCGACCAGGTGATCTCCCCCGACAGCAGGTCCCAGGTGCCCCAGCCCATGGACGCGATGTACTGCGCGTCGAGCGACAGCAGCTCCATGCGGTTGTGGGCGGCGCGCCACGTCGCCAGCACCTTGCCGCCGCAGGACGAGGCGTCGTACAGCAGCTTCGTACGGTGCAGACCGTCGCTGCGCTGCTCCGTGTAGTCCAGGGCGTACGCCTTGAGGGCGCGGCCGGTGCTCAGGACGGAGTCCAGGGCGCCGACCAGGCCTCCGACCGCGGCCCCGGGCTGCACTTCGAGCAGCCGCCGGCCGATCTGGCGGTCGGGAGCGTCCAGCCACTCGGCGGCACGGACGTGGTTGCCGGCCTTGACCGTGAAGTCGACCGTCTGCCCGGACTCGTCGCGTACGGGTGTGAACAGCGCGGCCGACAAGGGAATGGCGGGCAGGGTCGCGCAGACGCACGCCCACGGATCGTGCCCTTCGCCCTCGTCACCGCAGCCGTGCCCGGGCCCTCCCGTACCGCACGAGCAGTGCTCCTCGTCCTCGTCCGCCCGCCGCGCCCCGGCCGGAGCGGGGCTTTCGTCGAGCCGGACCCCGGCCCCGTGCCGTGCGGCGTCCCGCAGAGCTCTCACCTCGCGGGCGAGATGCTGCTTGAGCGTGTCGGGGTCCTGGGGGATTACGGGGCTCATGGGTCACCACCGGCGGGGTCGCTGGCACGGACGGAGCGCCGCGGGGTCACGCCGCGACCGTGCCCGTGCGCAGGCTGGTCAGGAGTCGGGTCGGGAGTCCGGTCGGGAGTCCGTCAGTAGTCCGGTCAGGAGTTCAGGTACAGGATCCCCCGGTCCCGTCCGCACAGCTCGCGCAGCAGAGGGCCGGGGCATGGGGGCGGTGGCCCGGTCCCCTCCGTTCGTCCGCTGGTCCGGTGCTGTGCGAGGGGCGCCTGCCCTCGCGCCGACCGTCCACGCGCCCCCGGACACCGAAGAGGCCGTCCGGCCCATCGGGCCGGGACGTCCGGCCGCGCCCGAGCCCCCGCGGCCCCGCCGGCCTGCCGCTACGGGGTGCGGATCAGTCGGCGGGTGGCGGCGGCCGCGACCGCCGAGGTGCGGGAGTCGACTCCGAGCTTGGCGTAGATGTGCACCAGATGGGACTTGACCGTGGCCTGGCTGAGGAAGAGCTTCTTGGAGATCTGCTGGTTCGACAGGCCGTCAGCGACCAGCTGCAGCACCTCCAGCTCCCGCTTCGTCAGCGCCTCCGCCGGAGTCCGCATCCGGTCCATCAGGCGCAGCGCCACCGCCGGGGCCAGCGCGGACTGGCCCGCCGCGGCCGTTCGTACGGCCGCAGCCAGCTCCTCCGGCGGGGCGTCCTTGAGCAGGTAGCCGGAGGCGCCCGCCTCCACCGCCGCCAGGATGTCCGCGTCCGTGTCGTACGTGGTCAGCACCAGCACCCGGGGGGCGCCCGGACGGGCGGTGATCAGGGCCGTCGCCTCGGAGCCGTGCATGCCGGTCCCGAACTGGAGGTCCATCAGGACCACGTCCACCGGCTCGCGGGCCGCCAGCTCCACCGCACGCTCGGCGGTCGCGGCCTCGGCCACCACCGCGAAGTCGGCTTCGGTGTCCAGCACCGCGCGCAGCCCCGCCCGGACCACCGGGTGGTCGTCGGCGAGCAGGAGACGGATGGTCACGGTGCCTCCACGGGTTCCAGCGGCAACGGCAGGGTGACGGCCACGGCGGTGCCCTGGCCGGGATCGGACTCGACGGTGAACAGCCCGCCCAGGGTCTCGGCGCGCGAGCGCATCGCGGGCAGCCCGAAGCCCCCGTCGCCGGAGCCGGAGCCGCAGCCCGACGCGGCCGCGGAGGGATCGAAGCCGTGGCCGTCGTCGACGATGTCCAGCGTGACCGAGGCGTCCATGAAGGTCAGGGTGATCTCGGCCCGCCCGGCCCGTGCGTGCCGCACCACATTGGCCAGCGCCGACTGCGCGATCCGCAGCAGGGCCACCTCGTACGGGGTGGGCAGCACCCGTGGGCTGCCGCTCAGCGAGAACCGGACCCGCGGCCCCGGCACACCCGTGCACAGCCGTTCCAGCGCGGCGGCGAGCGATCCGTGCTCCAGGTCGGGCGGGGTCAGGGCCCGTACGAAGCGGCGGGCCTCGGCGAGGTTGTCCTGGGCGGCCTCCCGGGCCCGGGCGATGTGCTCCAGGGCGGGCGCCTCCTGCGGCAGCGCCCGCTCGGCGGCCCGCAGCAGCAGCTGGATGGACGACAGTCCCTGGGCGAGGGTGTCGTGGATCTCCCGGGCCAAACGCTCGCGCTCGGCCAGGATGCCGGCGCCCCGCTCGGCCGCGGCCAGCTCGGCCCGCGTCGTGATGAGCTCCTCGATCAGCTCGCGGCGGCGTTCGCTCTCGCGGTACAGCGCCTGGTAGCCCAGGACGGTCGCCACCGCCACCGCCCCGCCCAGCAGCGGCCCGAGGAAGGCCCCGGGCGTCACCGCGCTGCTGTGCGCGAGGAAGCCGCCGATGGCCGCGCAGGCGGTCACCGCGACGGCCGCGACGCCCCAGCGCAGCCGCAGCAGGTGCAGTTCGAGGAAGTACAGCGGGAAGGCGATCCACAGCCCGTCGGGGGAGACCGCGAGCAGCGCCGACCAGGCCGCCCCGAGCCCGGCAAGCCACACGGCCCCGGCGCTCGGCGAACGGTGCACCGCGGGGGTCCGTACGCCGCCCGCGTATACGGTGGCCAGCACCGCGCAGGCGGCGACCACCCAGCCGGCCCGCGGCGCGGAGTCGGCGACCGCCCGCCCGGCGGCGAGGGCGAGCAGCCCGAACAGCAGCGCGTGCAGGCACAGCCGCAGCACTTTCGACACGGGGGTGGGGGCGCGGGAGGCGGGGGGAACGGGCGGACCGGGGGGAACGGGCGGACCGGGCGGTCCGGGGGGAACGGGAGCAGTCATGGCCCGACCAGCGTAAGTGGGCGGGGAGCGGTCCCGGTCAACCGAAAGTTCGATGTCCGGGTGCACCCTTCGATACGAGGATCGCTCCTGTGGCGCGATGCCTTGTGTCCACGCGGAACACCAGGGTGGGGGACATGTTCGTCGCATGGAGAGATCTACGGTTCGCCAAGGGCCGCTTCGCCCTCATGGGCTCGGTCGTTCTGCTGATCACGCTGCTGGTCGGCCTGTTGTCGGGGCTCACCTCCGGCCTGGCCCGGGAGAACATCTCGGCCATCACCGGCCTGCCCGCGTCCCACCTGGCCTTCGCCGCGCCCACCGGGGACCAGAAGGTGTCCTTCACCAACTCCCAGGTGCCCGAGTCCGCCTGGCTGGCCTGGAGGGGCCGGCCGGGGGTGACGGCCGCGGAGCCGCTCGGCATCCGCACCACCAACGCCGTCTCGGGTGAGCGCACCGCGGCCGTCTCCGTCTTCGGCGTGGACCCGGCCGGGGGCCTCGGTCCGCGGAAGGCCGGCCTCACCCAGGGCCGGGTCGTCCTTGCCGAGAAGGCCGCGAAGGAGCTGGGCGGCATCACGGCCGGCGCCAAGCTCAGGATCGGCCCGCTCGAACTGACCGTGGCCGCCGTCTCCGGGACCGCCGCCTACAGCCACACCCCGGTCGTGTGGATGGACCTCAACGACTGGCAGCGCATCGGCAACCCCGGTACCTCCATCGACACCCTCGCCACCGTCGTCGCCGTCTCCGGCAGCGGCCTGGACCTCGCCGCCGCGGACGAGGCCGCCTCCACCAAGGCGCGGACCGTCGACGAGGCCCTGGGCGCCATCGGCTCGTACCAGGCCGAGAACGGCTCGCTCCAGCTGATGCGGGGCTTCCTCTTCGTCATCTCGGCCCTGGTCATAGGGGCCTTCTTCACGGTGTGGACGATCCAGCGCAGCGGTGACGTCGCCGTCCTGAAGGCACTGGGTGCCTCCACCCCGTACCTCCTCAAGGACGCCCTCGGCCAGGCCGTGGTGATGCTGGCGATCGGAACCGGCCTGGGCACCGCGCTCGCCGCCGGTTTCGGTGCACTGATCAGCGGCGGTGACGTGCCCTTCGTCCTGGACGCCGCCACGGTGCTCGTCCCGGCCGCGATCATGATCCTGCTCGGCGCGCTGGGCGCGGCCCTGTCCATCCGGCGGATCACCGCCGTCGACCCGCTGACCGCCCTCGGGAGCGCCCGATGACCCTGCTCGTCCACGACGTCACGCTCACCTACCCCGACGGCGACAGCCGGCTCACCGCCCTCGACGCGGTCCGCCTGGAAGTGCCCGCCGGAACGCTGACGGCGGTGATCGGACCCTCCGGATCCGGCAAGTCCAGCCTGCTCGCGGTCGCCGCCACGCTCGTGACGCCGGACTGCGGCCGGGTCGTCGTCGCGGGCCGGGACACCACCGGCCTGAGCCCCGCCGAGAAGTCGGCCCTGCGCCGGGAGAAGATCGGCATCGTCTTCCAGCAGCCGAACCTGCCGGCCTCGCTGACGGCCGCCGAACAGCTCCAGGTCATGGCGCACCTCTCCGGCCGCCCCGCGCGGGCGGCGCACCGCCGCGCGCTCGAACTGCTGGACGCGGTCGGCCTGGCCGACAAGGCCGGGAGGCGTCCCCACCAGCTCTCCGGCGGCCAGCGCCAGCGGGTGAACATCGCCCGCGCCCTGATGAACGAGCCGGCCGTCCTGCTGGTCGACGAGCCGACCAGCGCGCTGGACCACGAGCGCGGCGCGGCCGTGCTCGACCTGCTGGTCAGCCTCACCCGCGAGCGCTCCACCGCCACGGTGCTGGTCACCCACGACCACGCCCACCTGGAGCGGATGGACCGTACGGCGACGATGGCCGACGGCCGCCTCACCCAGGGCCCGGACCCGGTCCGGGCGCCCTGAGCGGCGTACGGGACTGCCCCGGCGCCCCTCGTGGAGAGGGGCGCCGGGGCAGTCCGCGCGGGGCTGGGGGCTACGCCGGGGTCTGGTTGGACAGCGCCACCGACAGCTCGGCGGCGACGCCCTGCAGAATCGGCACGAACGACTCGGCCACGGCCTCGGTGACACGGCCGGCCGGACCCGAGATGGAGATCGCGGCGGCGGTCGGCGAGTTCGGCACGGAGACCGCGAGGCAGCGGACTCCTATTTCCTGCTCGTTGTCGTCGACCGCGTAGCCCACCTTGCGGACCTGCTCCAGCGCGTCGAGGAAGCCCTCGGGCGTGGTGATGGTCTTCTCGGTCGCCGCCGGCATCCCGGTGCGGGCGAGAAGGGCGCGCACCTCTTCGGCCGGGGTGTGGGCCAGGAGCGCCTTGCCCACACCGGTCGAGTGCGGCAGCACCCGGCGGCCGACTTCGGTGAACATGCGCATGGAGTGCTTGGACGGCACCTGGGCGACGTAGACGATCTCGTCCCCGTCGAGCAGCGCCATGTTCGCCGTCTCGCCGGTCTCCTCGACCAGCCGGGCGAGGTAGGGGCGGGCCCAGGTCCCCAGCAGGCGCGACGCGGACTCGCCGAGGCGGATCAGGCGGGGGCCGAGGGAGTACCGTCGGTTGGGCTGCTGGCGGACGTAACCGCACGCCACCAGGGTGCGCATCAGGCGGTGGATCGTGGGCAGGGGCAGACCGCTGGCGGCGGAGAGCTCGCTGAGGCCGACCTCACCCCCGGCATCGGCCATGCGTTCGAGCAGATCGAAGGCGCGCTCAAGAGACTGGACGCCACCGCTGGCGGCAGGGGTCTTCGAGGAAGCGTCGGTGGTGCTGGCGCTGGACGTCGGCACGGCGCGGTCCTTTCGGTGCTGGCAGGCAAGAGAGCAGCCTACCCGGCGGTCGGCGTCGGCCCTAGTGCTGGGGTCAGGGCCGTCGCCGCCGGTCAGAGAGGGTTTGTCCTGGTGGCGGACGTCCTCGGGAAGTTACCCGCCACGCCCCCGGCGGCGGTAGCTCCATTCTGTATAGCGAAATCCTAATTCCATGCTGTGGAAACATCCAACGGTGATCCCGGGGTGTCAGTGGTCCGTCCGGGCGCTCTTGACTGGCTCCGGATCGCCGGGAAGACTCCGTCAACAGAACGTTGAATTTCGCTCTGTGGAAGTAGATGGGGAGGTTCCGGTGTCCGACGTGGCTGTGGAACTGGTACTGCGCTCGACGCGCGTCATCACCCCCGAGGGGACGCGTGCCGCTTCGGTGGCCGTCGCCGGCGGGAAGATCACGGCCGTGCTGGCGTACGAGGCCGAGGTACCGGACGGAGCCCGGCTGCAGGACTTCGGCGACGACGTCCTGCTCCCCGGCCTGGTCGACACCCACGTCCACGTGAACGACCCGGGCCGCACCGAGTGGGAAGGCTTCTGGACGGCCACCCGCGCCGCGGCGGCCGGAGGCGTCACCACGATCCTCGACATGCCGCTGAACTCCCTGCCGCCGACCACCACGACCGGCAATCTGCGCGTCAAGCAGGAAGTCGCCCGCGCCAAGGCGCACGTGGACGTCGGCTTCTGGGGCGGCGCCCTGCCGGACAACGTCAAGGACCTGCGCCCGCTGCACGACGCCGGCGTCTACGGCTTCAAGTGCTTCCTGTCGCCCTCGGGCGTGGACGAGTTCCCCGAGCTCGACCAGGAGCAGCTGGCCACCTCACTCGCCGAGATCACCGGCTTCGGCGGCCTGATGATCGTGCACGCCGAGGACCCGCACCACCTCGACGCCGCGCCCGTCGTCCCCGGCCCCAAGTACGCCGACTTCCTGGCCTCCCGTCCGCGCGACGCCGAGAACACCGCGATCGGCAACCTGATCGCCCAGGCGAAGCGGCTGAACGCCCGCGTCCACGTGCTGCACCTCTCGTCGTCCGACGCACTGCCGCTGATCGCCGCCGCCAAGGCCGAGGGCGTCAGGATCACCGTCGAGTCCTGCCCGCACTACCTCACCCTCACGGCCGAGGAAGTGCCGGACGGCGCCAGCGAGTTCAAGTGCTGCCCGCCCATCCGCGAAGCCGCCAACCAGGACCTCCTGTGGGACGCGCTCGCCGACGGCACCATCGACTGCATCGTCTCCGACCACTCGCCCTCCACCGCGGACCTGAAGACCAGCGACTTCTCCACCGCGTGGGGCGGCATCTCCTCCCTCCAGCTGGGCCTGCCCGCCATCTGGACCGAGGCGAGGAAGCGCGGACGCTCCCTCGAGGACGTCGTCCGCTGGATGTCCGCCGCCCCGGCCGCCCTCGCCGGCCTGGCGCAGAAGGGCGCGATCGAGGCCGGCCGCGACGCCGACTTCGCCGTGCTCGCCCCCGAAGAAACGTTCACCGTGGACCCGGCCGAGCTCCACCACCGCAACCGGGTCACCGCTTACGCGGGCAAGACCCTGTACGGCGTCGTGAAGTCCACCTGGCTGCGCGGTACGCAGATCGCCGACCACGGCACCCCGACCGAGCCCACGGGCCTCCTCATCGAAAGGCAGAACTGACAGTGGCACAGCGTTCAACTGGACCGGCCTCCTTCACCGGTAACGCGAACCCGTACGGAGGCGGCGACCCGTACGCGGACTACCGCACCGCGGACTTCCCCTTCACCCAGTACGCGAACCTCGCCGCCCGTGAACTGGGCGCCGGAGTCATCGCCGCCAACGACGAGTTCTTCGCCCAGCGCGAGAACCTGCTGATCTCCGAGGCCGCGCACTTCGACCCGGAGGACTTCGGCCACAAGGGCAAGGTCATGGACGGCTGGGAGACCCGACGCCGCCGCGGCATCTCCGCCACCCAGCCCTGGCCGACCGCCGAGGACCACGACTGGGCGCTCGTACGCCTGGGCGCCCCCGGCGTCATCCGCGGGGTCGTCGTCGACACCGCCCACTTCCGCGGCAACATGCCGCAGGCCGTCTCCATCGAGGCCACCAACTGGGAGGGCGCCCTCGCGCCGACCCCGGAGGAGCTCCAGGGCGACGACGTGAAGTGGACGACCATCGTCGCCCGCACCCCGGTCGGCGGCCACGCGGCCAACGGCTTCGAGGTCGACGTCGAGCAGCGCTTCACGCACCTGCGCGTCAACCAGCACCCCGACGGCGGCATCGCCCGCCTGCGCGTCTACGGCGAGGTCCTGCCCGACCCGAAGTGGCTCGCGGCGCTCGGCTCCTTCGACGTGGTCGCACTGGAGAACGGCGGCTCCGTCCAGGACGCCTCCAACCGCTTCTACTCCCCGCCGGCCAACACCATCAACCCGGGCCGCTCCCGCAAGATGGACGACGGCTGGGAGACCGCGCGCCGCCGCGACAACGGCAACGACTGGATCCGCTACCAGCTCGTCACCGAGTCCGAGATCCGCGCCGTCGAGATCGACACCGCCTACCTCAAGGGCAACTCGGCCGGCTGGGCCTCTCTGTCCATCAAGACCGGCGAGGAGGGCGAGTGGACGGAGTTCCTGCCGCGCACCCGCCTGCAGCCCGACACCAACCACCGCTTCGTCCTGGACGCCCCGGCGGTCGGCACGCACGTGCGCATCGACATCTTCCCGGACGGCGGCTTCTCCCGCCTGCGCCTGTACGGCTCCCTCACGGAGGCCGGCGCGGCCGCGCTGACCGCCCGTCACCAGGAGCTGGGGGGCTAGCCACGCAGCGCGTGGAGCCTGCCCGGGGGCCGACACCCCCGGGCAGGCTCCGCCCTGCCAGCCCCCTTACAGCGCAGGCCGGCGCCATTGCGCCCCCTCCGGCGTTCGAGGCGCGGGGCGCGCCGTTCCTGCCCCGCCGGCGTTTGGGGCGCAGGGTCCGGGGCGGAGCCCCGTGCACCGAACCCGCAGGCGCCTTGCATCCTTGGCCCGCCGGCGTTTGAGGCGCAGGGTCCCGAGGTCCGGGGCGAGCCCCTGCCACGAGCCCGGACCCGCACGCCAGGGCTCGAGCCGCCGCACGCCCGGCAAGAGGGCTACGCGGCGTGCCCGCCGTCCACGGCGAACTCGGCCCCCGTGACGTACGCGGCCTGCGGCCCCGCCAGGAACGCCACCACGTCCGCCACCTCCCGCGCCGCCCCGAACCGCCCGAGGGCCGTCATCGCGGCCTGCGGCCCGGCGTACGGCCCGTCCGCCGGGTTCATGTCGGTGTCCACGGGCCCCGGGTGGACGATGTTCGCGGTGATCCCGCGTCCGCCCAGCTCCCGGGCCAGCGCCCTGGTCAGCCCGATCAGCGCCGACTTGCTCATCGTGTAGAGCGTCCCGCCGGACCCCGGCACCCGCTGTGCCATGCAACTGCCGATGGTGATGATCCGCCCGCCGGCGCCCAGCTCCGTTGCCGCCGCCTGCGTGGTCGTGAACACCCCGCGCACGTTGACCGCGAGCACATGCTCCACATCGGCCGCGGTCAGTGCCTCCAACGGCCCGAGCACCCCCACGCCGGCGTTGTTGACCAGTACGTCGAGCCGCCCGAACTCCCGCACGGTCCGCTCCACCGCGCCGGCGGCGGCCACCGGATCCCCGGCATCGGCCCGCAGGGCCAGCCCCCGCCGCCCGCACGCCTCGATCTTTCCGACCACCTCGTCCGCGGCCTCCTCGCCGCTGACATAGGTGAACGCGACGTCCGCCCCGTCCTGTGCCAGCCGCAGGGCGGTCGCGGCCCCGATCCCCCGGCTGCCACCTGTCACCAGTGCCACTTTGCCGTCCACGGCGTTCCTCCTCGGTTGTTTCCCTTGCCCACCAAGTGGTTGTTGGTTCAATGAAATGCCCGACGGGTCGACGGCGCTGGCGGGAATACGACCTTGCGTTCGGCGCGGTCTGGTCGGTCGAACCGGGGTGCGGCCCGTGCGTGGCGCGGCGATGAGTTCGCGGGGGTCGGGGAGTCTGCATTCGTGTAAGGGCGACCGAGCAAGGAGCGCAGAGCCATGGGCAAGCTGACCCTGACCACCTTCGTGACCCTCGACGGCGTGATGCAGGCCCCCGGAGGGCCGGACGAGGACCGCAGCGGCGGGTTCGAGTACGGCGGGTGGCTGGTGCCGTTCTACGACGAGGGCATGGGGGAGTTCACCAGGGAGGTCTTCGGGCGGACCGGGGCGTTCCTGCTCGGGCGCCGGACGTACGAGATCTTCGCTTCGTACTGGCCGGAGCACGACGACCCCGCCGACCCCATCGCGGGCAACCTGAACCGGCTGCCGAAGTACGTGGCCTCCACCACCCTCAAGGAGCCGGCCTGGGGGCCGGCCACCGTGCTCGACGGGGAGCACCTGCAGAGCGAGATCGTCCGGGTGAAGGACGCGCTGGACGGGGAGCTGCAGGTGCACGGCAGTGGGCAGCTGGCGCAGTGGCTGCTGGCCCGCGACCTCGTCGACGAGCTGAACCTGCTGGTCTTCCCCGTGGTCCTGGGCACGGGGCGCCGACTGTTCCCCACCGGCGGGCTGCCGACCGCCTACGAGGTGGCGGACTTCCGCACGACTCCGGCAGGGGTCGCCATCTCCACCTGCCGCCCGACGGGCAGGGCCTCGTTCGGCACCTTCGAATGAGCCGGGCCGTGTCCTTGCGATCCCGCCGGGGAGACAGGATCCGAAAGGCGCGGCCCTACCGCGGATCCAGCGCCAGCTGGACCACACGCCCCTCGCGCAGGACCAGCAGGTCCGGGGACTCGTGCTCGTAGTGGCGGATGCGGCCGACCGGGCCCGGCGGACGGATGTGGGGGGCCAGGAGCAGCAGGAAGTCCTCCAGCTCCGGCAGCTGTTCCTCGTGGATCTCCTGGCGGGCCGTCAGCGCCCACCCGTCGCGCTCGGCCGGGGCGAAGGCACCGACGAGCATGCCCCCGACGCGCCAGGCCGGGCCGCGGGACGAGAGGAGACCGGCGTCCGGCGCCAGTTGCCGCCGGACCTCTGCGAGTACGGCGTCCGGCGTGCTGCCGAGCAGGTCGAACGCCAGGTCCAGGGCGTAGAGATCAGCCATGCGCCCGATGCTACGGGTCCGGTGCGGGCGGCCGGGAAAGGGGTCGCCCCGCATGATCGGCTCCGGTACGGTGTGCCCGCACCCGTGCGAGCCGCCGAAGTCTCCACCTGTCCCGTGACGTTGGAGACCTCCGATGACCGTGATTCCGCCGGCCCCCGAAGCCGCCCCCCGCCGGGCCCGGCTCGCCGATCTGCCCGTGCTGGCCGTCGCCGTCGTGTGGGGCGGCAGCTACCTCGCAGCCAAGGGCATCACCACCACGCACACCGTGATCGCCGTGCTCGTGCTCCGGTTCGCCCTGGTCCTGCCCGTGCTGGTCGTCGTCGGGTGGGCGCGGCTGCGCGCGCTCGGCGCGCCCCAGCTGCGCGGCGCCGGGGGACTGGGCCTCGTGCTCGGCGGGATCTTCCTCCTGGAGACCTACGGGGTCGTCCACACCTCCGCCACCAACGCCGGGCTGATCATCAGCCTGACCATGATCTTCACACCGCTCGCCGAAGCCGCGGTGCGGAGGCGGGCGCCGTCCCCGGCCTTCCTCGGCGCCGCCGGCGTTTCCGTCGCGGGTGTCGTGTTGTTGACCCAGGGCGCCGGCTTCACCGCGCCCGGCCTCGGTGACCTGCTCATCCTGGGCGCCGCCCTCGCCCGCACCCTGCACGTCCTGCTGATGGCCCGGGTCGAGGCCGTCCAGGAAGCCGATGCGCTGTCCCTGACCACCGTGCAGCTCGGCGGCGCCGTCCTCGTCTTCGCCCTGCTGGCCGCCGTGCCGGGGACCGGAGCCACCCCCTGGGCCGCCGCCGCCGGCTTCGGGGCCGCACAGTGGGCGGGCCTGGCCTTCCTCTCCGTCTTCTGCACACTCTTCGCCTTCTTCGTGCAGATGTGGGCCGTACGCCGCACCTCGCCCTCCCGGGTCAGCCTGCTGCTCGGCACCGAGCCCCTGTGGGCGGCCGTCGCCGGCATCGCCATCGGCGGTGAGCACCTCGGCCCGCTCGGCTACGCCGGCGCGGCCCTGGTCCTCGTGGGCACCGCCTGGGGCCGCCGGGCGGTCACCCCCGCACCCGCCCCCGTCCCGGCCGCCGACGGCACCGTCCCCGCCGCCGGCACCGTCCCCGCCCCGGCCACCGGCTGAGGGTGTCCGGAAAACGCCGCAGCCAGGGGTGAGCCCCCGCCATAGGGTGGCCCAATGCCCCGCCCCACGCCCGTGCGCTCAGAGGACCGGCAGGTCCGGGAGCTCCTCCAGCCGGACCCGGCGCCGCTCCCGGCGGGAGAGCTCGCAGGCCTCCGCGATCCGGAACGCCGCCAGCGCCTCCCGGCCGTCGCACGGATTGGCGCCCGCGCCCCGCACCAGCTGGACGAAAGCCGACAGCTCGGCCTCGTAGGCCGGGGCGAAACGTTCCAGGAAGCTCGTCCACGGCTTGCTCGCCGGGGGCGGGCCGTGAGGTTCGGTGGAGGCGATCGGCGTCCTGTCGTCCAGCCCCACGGAGACCTGGTCCAGCTCCCCGGCCAGCTCCATCCGTACGTCGTACCCGGCGCCGTTGCACCGGGTACCGGTGGCCGTGACCAGGGTTCCGTCGTCCAGGGTGAGGACCGCCGCGGCCGTGTCGATGTCGCCCGTCGCCCGGAACTGCGGCGGACCCGCGTCCGATCCGGCCGCATACACCTCCACCACCTCGTGCCCGGTCACCCAGCGGACCATGTCGAAGTCGTGCACCAGGCAGTCCCGGTACAGCCCGCCGGAGGTCGCCAGATACGCGGTGGCCGGCGGCGCCGGATCGGCCGTCATCGTCCGTATGGTGTGCAGCCGCCCCAGGGCGCCCGAACGGACCAGCTCGCGGGCCGTGCCGTAGCCCGCGTCGAAGCGGCGCATGAAGCCCACCTGGAGCAGTCCGCCCGCGGCGGCGACCTCCCGCAGCGCGGCCAGCGACCGGTGCAGGTCCGGGGCCAGCGGTTTCTCGCAGAACACCGGCAGCCCGCCGCGGACCGCCCGTACGACGAGCTCCGCGTGTGCCTCGGTCGCGGACGCCACCACCACCGCGTCCACGCCCCAGGTGAAGACCTGCTCCACGGAGGGCGCGGCGGTGGCCCCGAGCCGGTCGGCGAGGCGCGCCGCCCGCGCGGGATCGGCGTCCGCGAGCAGGAGCGAGCCCGCCTCCGGGTGGCGGGCCAGTACAGCCGCGTGGAAGGACCCGATCCGGCCCGTTCCGATCAAGCCGATGCGCATGCACTCAACCTGGCCCCGTACGGGGGACCTGTCAATCTGCCCGCGCATGTCAACCTGCCCGGGCATGCCCCGATGCCCCTTCACGGCCGACTGTGGCGGATACTGAGCGGCTGGACCGGAATGGAGCCGGAATGCCCGGATTGGTGACCGGCTCGACGACGGACCGCATTGGTGACGAGGGAAGGGCGCGGCGACGTGGCTAGGGTTCGGACAGGGGTGCGCGTCGTGGGCGTCGTGCTCGCGGCGGTACTGGGGGCCTCGCTCGCGGGGTGCAGCAGTACCGGCGGCAAGCGCGCCGAGGAGCGGGCGAAGGCCGAGGCGCAGGGCCGGCCCGCCGTCTCCACCCCGCGCTGGACCTTCGCGATGGTCACCCACGCGGGCGATGGCGACACCTTCTGGGACATCGTCCAGAAGGGTGCCAAGGAGGCCGCGGCGAAGGACAACATCAACTTCGTCTACGCCCACGACGACCAGGCGCAACAGCAGGCGCAGTTCGTCCAGAACGCCATCGACCAGAAGGTCGACGGGATCATCGTGAGCCTGGCCAAGCCCGAGGCCCTCAAGGACGTCGTCGCCAAGGCCGTCAAGGCCGGCATCCCGGTGGTCACGGTCAACTCGGGCTCCGCCCAGTCCGCCGAGTACGGCGCGCTCACCCACATCGGCCAGGACGAGCAGATCGCCGGCGAGGCCGTCGGCGCCGAGCTGGGCAAGCGAGGGAAGAAGAAGGCCGTGTGCGTCCTGCACGAACAGGGCAACGTCGGTCACGAGCAGCGCTGCGCCGGCGCCGCGAAGACGTTCTCCGGCACCCTGGAGAACCTGTACGTCGAGGGCACCAACATGCCCTCCGTCCAGGCCGCGATACAGGCCAAGCTGCAGGCGGACCCCTCCGTCGACGCGATCCTCACGCTCGGCGCGCCCTTCGCCCCCACCGCGGTCAAGGCGAAGGAGGCGGCCGGCAGCAAGGCCGAGGTGGACACCTTCGACCTGAACGAGTCCGTCGCCCGCGACCTCGAGTCCGGCGCCCTCGGCTTCGCCGTCGACCAGCAGCCCTACCTCCAGGGCTACGAGGCCGTCGACCTGCTCTGGCTCTACCGCTACAACGCGAACGTGCTCGGCGGCGGCCGCCCGGTGCTCACCGGACCGCAGATCGTCACCGCCGGCGAGGCCGCCAAGCTGGAGGAGTTCATCAAGCGGGGCAGCCGATGAGCGCGCACGCCGCCGTCGACGAACGGCTCGCACCCACCTCCACCGTGCGTAAACTGCTCGGCCGCCCGGAGCTGGGCGCGGTGGTCGGCGCCGCCGTGTTCGTCTTCTTCTCCATCGCCGCCCCCAGCTTCCTGCAGGCCTCCAGCCTCAGCACGATCCTGTACTCGGCCTCCACCATCGGGATCATGGCCGTCCCGGTGGCCCTGCTGATGATCGGCGGGGAGTTCGACCTCTCCGCGGGTGTCATGGTCACGACCTCGGCGCTGGTGAGCTCGATGGTCAGCTACCAGATGACCGCGAACGTCTGGGTCGGCGTCCTGGTGTCGCTGCTGGTCACCCTGGCCATCGGCTTCTTCAACGGCTTCATGCTGACGCGTACGAGACTGCCCAGCTTCATCATCACGCTCGGCACCTTCCTGATGCTGACCGGTCTGAACCTCGGCTTCACGAAGCTGATCAGCGGCACGGTCTCCACCAAGACCATCGCCGACATGGAGGGCTTCTCCTCCGCCCGCGCCCTGTTCGCCTCGCAGTGGACCGTCGGCTCGGTCACCCTCAAGATCACCGTCCTGTGGTGGCTGCTCCTGGTCGCGGTGGCCACCTGGATCCTGCTCCGCACCCGCGCCGGCAACTGGATCTTCGCCGTGGGCGGCGGGGCCGACGCGGCCCGCGCCACCGGCGTGCCCGTCGTGAAGACCCGTATCGGCCTCTACATGGGCGTGGCCCTGTGCGCCTGGATCTCAGGCCAGCACATCCTCTTCTCCTACGACGTGGTCCAGTCGGGCGAGGGCGTGGGCAACGAGTTCCTCTACATCATCGCGGCCGTCATCGGCGGCTGCCTGATGACCGGCGGCTACGGCTCGGCCATCGGCTCGGCGGTCGGCGCCTTCATCTTCGGCATGACCAGCAACGGCATCGTCTACGCCCAATGGAACCCGGACTGGTTCAAGTTCTTCCTCGGCGCGATGCTCCTCCTGGCGACGCTCCTCAACGCATGGGTCCGCAAGCGGGCGGAGGCGCGGGCATGACCACCGCACTGGTGAAGCTGACCGACGTCAGCAAGTACTACGGCAACATCCGCGCCCTCCAGGGGGTCTCCCTGGAGGTCTCGGCGGGCGAGATCACCTGCGTCCTCGGCGACAACGGCGCCGGCAAGTCCACCCTCATCAAGATCATCGCTGGGCTGCACCAGCACGACGCGGGCACCTTCGAGATCGAAGGCGAGCAGACCGTGCTCGCCAACCCCCGCGCGGCCCTGGACCACGGCATCGCCACCGTCTACCAGGACCTCGCCGTCGTGCCGCTCATGCCCGTCTGGCGCAACTTCTTCCTCGGCTCCGAGCCCACCAGGGGCCGCGGCCCCTTCCGCCGCCTCGACGTGGACCTCATGCGCGAGACCACCCGCGCCGAGCTGCTGCGCATGGGCATCGACCTGCGCGACGTCGACCAGCCCATCGGCACCCTGTCCGGCGGTGAACGGCAGTGCGTGGCCATCGCCCGCGCCGTCCACTTCGGCGCGAAGGTCCTCGTACTCGACGAACCCACCGCGGCCCTCGGCGTCAAGCAGTCCGGAGTGGTCCTCAAGTACGTCGCCGCCGCCCGCGACGCCGGCCTCGGGGTGGTCCTGATCACGCACAACCCGCACCACGCCCACCTGGTGGGCGACCGTTTCGTCCTCCTCAAGCGCGGCACCATGGCGGGCAGCCACACCCGCGACTCGATCACGCTCGACGAGCTGACCCGGCAGATGGCGGGAGGCTCCGAGCTGGACGAGCTGAGCCACGAACTGGAGCGAGTGGCAGAATCAGGGGCAGACGCCACAGCCGGCGCAGCCGCCCGGCCCGCCCCGGACGGCCCCGACGGCGCGACCGGTCCGGCCGGCACCGCCGACCCGGCTTCCCGCACCACCGCACCCAAGAGGGACGACACGACTCGATGAGCACGTACCGGGACTTCACGCTCACCCACCGGGGGTCGGCGCGAGGCACCGTCCTGCGGACCATCGGCACCCGTGAGCGACGGTCGCACCTGACCGCCCCGCGCGTCCCGACCGTCGGCATCGACATCGGCGGCACCAAGGTGATGGCCGGTGTCGTCGACGCCGACGGCATCATCCTGGAGAAGATCCGCGCGGAGACCCCGGACAAGTCCAAGAGCCCCAAGGTCGTCGAGGACACCATCGTCGAGCTGGTGCTGGACCTCTCCGACCGGCACGACGTGCACGCGGTCGGCATCGGGGCGGCCGGCTGGGTCGACGCCGACCGCTCCCGCGTCCTGTTCGCACCCCACCTGGCCTGGCGCGACGAGCCGCTACGCGACGCCCTGCAGTCCCGGCTGGCGGTCCCGGTCATGGTCGACAACGACGCCAACACCGCCGCGTGGGCGGAGTGGCGCTTCGGCGCCGGCCGCGGCGAGGACCACCTCGTCATGATCACGCTCGGCACCGGCATCGGCGGGGCCATCCTCGAGGGCGGCCAGGTCAAGCGCGGCCGGTACGGGGTCGCGGGCGAGTTCGGCCACATGCAGGTCGTCCCCGGCGGCCATCGCTGCCCCTGCGGCAACCGCGGCTGCTGGGAGCAGTACAGCTCCGGCAACGCCCTGGTCCGCGAGGCCCGTGAGCTGGCCGCCGCCGACTCGCCGGTCGCGTACAACATCATCGCCCGCGTCGGCGGCAACGTCTCGGAGATCACCGGGCCGCTCATCACCGAGCTGGCCCGCGAGGGCGACGCCATGTGCGTCGAGCTCCTCCAGGACATCGGTCAGTGGCTCGGCGTGGGCATCGCCAACCTCGCCGCCGCCCTCGACCCCTCCTGCTTCGTCATCGGCGGCGGCGTCAGCGCCGCCGACGACCTGCTGATCGGCCCCGCCCGGGAGGCCTTCCGCCGCCACCTCACCGGCCGCGGCTACCGGCCCGAGGCCCGCATCGCCAAGGCCCAGCTCGGCCCCGAGGCGGGCATGGTCGGCGCCGCCGACCTCGCCCGGCTCGTCGCCCGGCGCTTCCGCCGCGCCACCCGCCGCCGGGTCGAGCGCTACGAGCGCTACGCACAGCTGGGCCGACGCGACACCGCACCCCAGGACCAGGAAGAACAGTGACACCGCCCTCCCTGCCCCACCAGGCCTCCGCCCCCGACGAGAGCGGCACGCAGCCGCCCACCGCCGAGGACCGCAGGCACGTCGTCAAGCGCCGCTGGATCACCGCGATCATCATCCTGCTGCTGATCGGCGTACCCGCGGGCTATCTGGCGATCTCCACCCAGCAGAGCCGCGAGAGCGGCCGCGACAAGGCCGCCAAGGTCGGCGCGTCCACGGTGCGCCCCGGCTGGCCCTCCCGGGTGCAGCGCAGCATCTACGAGGTGCCGATCCCGGACAAGGCCTGGCGGGTCGGGTTCCTGGAGACGAACAACTGGCGCACCAGCCGGCTCTACACCCAGTTCGCCGTGACCCCGCCCGAGCTGGACGCGTTCCTTGCCTCCGTCGGCACCAGCCGGGAGGAGCTGACCCCCGGGGTCTCCATCTCCGCCCACGACACCTCGGTCGCGGGCTGGGACTGGACGCAGGGCACCGGATGGCTCGGCACCACCATCGAACAGGACGACCCGCGGCCCACCCGCGACATCACGGTCGACCTCAGCGACCCCAAGGTCTCCAAGGTCTACGTGGTCTCCACAACCACCCCGTGACCGGGGCCGGCCCCCCGTTAGCCTGGGATCATGAAGCTCACCAAGCGGCTGCACTCCTGCGTCCAGTTGGAGAAGGACGGGCGCACGCTCGTCATCGACCCGGGCGCCTTCAGTGAACCGGACGCGGGACTGGGGGCCGACGCCCTGCTGGTCACGCACGAACACCCCGACCACTTCGAGGAGGGCCGGCTGCGGGCCGCCCTCGACGCGAACCCGGCGGCCGGGCTGTGGACCCTGCGCAGCGTCGCCGAGAAGCTCGCCCCGGCCTATCCGGGCCGGGTGCACACCGTCGGTCACGGCGACGCCTTCACCACCGCCGGGTTCGACGTCCAGGTGCACGGCGAACTGCACGCGGTGATCCACCCGGACCTTCCGCGGGTGACGAACGTCGGGTATCTGGTGGACGCCTCACTCTTCCACCCCGGCGACGCGCTGACCGTGCCGGGAGTCCCGGTGGAAACCCTGATGCTCCCGGTGCACGCCCCGTGGAACAAGGTCTCCGAGGTGATCGACTACCTCCGCGAGGTCAAGCCGCGCCGGGCCCTCGACATCCACGACGCCTACCTCTCCGACCTCGCCCGGCCGATCTACGACGGCGCCCTGAACGCCCTGGGCGGCACGGACCACGGCCGACTCACCGCCGGGGACAGCGCCGATCTCTGAGTGTCGGTGCCGGGCGGTAGGTTGGCACGTATGCGTATCGCCACCTACAACGTCAACTCCATCACCGCCCGGCTGCCCCGCCTGCTGGCGTGGCTGGAGAGCTCCGGCACGGACGTCCTGTGCATCCAGGAGACCAAGTGCTCGGCGGAGCAGTTCCCGCACGCCGAGCTGCGCGAGCTGGGTTATGAAGCGGCCGTCAACGCCACCGGCCGCTGGAACGGCGTCGCCCTGCTCTCCAGGGTCGGCCTGGAGGACGTGGTCCTGGGGCTGCCCGGCGGGCCCGACTACGAGGGCGTCCAGGAGCCCCGCGCGATCTCCGCCACCTGCGGCGGGGTCCGGGCCTGGTCGGTGTACGTGCCCAACGGCCGCGAGGTCGCGCACGACCACTACGGCTACAAGCTGGACTGGTTCCGCTCCCTGACCACGGCCATCGCCGAGGACGCGGCCGGCCCGCGCCCCTTCGCCGTGCTCGGCGACTTCAACGTGGCCCCGACCGACGAGGACGTCTACGACCCGGCCGTCTTCGCGGGCCTGACCCACGTCACCCCCGCCGAGCGGGCCGCCCTGGAGGCGCTGCGGGCCGCCGGGCTCTCGGAGGTGCTCCCGCGCGCGCTGAAGTACGACCGCGCGTACACCTTCTGGGACTACCGGATGCTCGCCTTCCCCAAGAACAAGGGCATGCGCATCGACCTGGTCTTCGGGAACGAGCCCTTCACCAAGTCCGTCACCGACGCCTACGTCGACCGCGAGGAGCGCAAGGGCAAGGGTGCGTCCGACCACGCGCCGGTCGTGGTGGACCTGGACGTCGAGCGGTAGGACACCCTCCGGACATCCCGGCCGGCGGAACCAGGCGCGCCCTGTGGCCAGCGGCGGATCCTGGTGCGACGCTGGGCGGTATGAACATCCCTTTCCTGGACAACTGGCTGAACCGGCGTGAAACGGAACAGGGTGCGGGGCTGGCCGCCGCCTTCGCGGACGACCCCGAGGGCGTCGCCGAGCTGTTCTCGGAGTGCGAGATGCTGCGTGTCCAGGCGCGGGCGGCCGGGCTCGAACTCGACGAGAGCCAGGCCTCGTTGGAGGCGCTGGACCAGCTGATGCCCCGCTGGCGGCGGGATCCCGAGGCGGCGCCCTGGCTCGGCAACGACGCGGGCTTCTACCTGGGGACCGTGATCATCCGGACCATCCCGGGGGCCGGTTGGCAGGTGTGGCCCAACGGCCAGCCGGTCATCCTGCTGGCCTCGGGCCGGGAGCTGAACGTGATCGAGTCGGGGGTGTCCTGGGCGATGACCGGATCCCCCGAACTCAGTCAGGTGTTCGCGGAGGCGTCCGAGGGCTGAGATCCCGGCGTGTCGGAGCGAAGTGCCCTTCCGCGGCTGGATAGTTTGCGCTGACCTCGACACACCGACAAATGGGCAGGGCAGGGCAGCGCATGGCCGTCGATCCGTTGATCGAGCTGCGGGACGTCAACAAGTACTTCGGACCCCTGCACGTACTGCGGGACATCAATCTCACCGTCGGGCGCGGGGAGGTGGTGGTGGTCATCGGCCCCTCCGGTTCCGGGAAGTCCACCCTCTGCCGGGCGATCAACCGGCTGGAGACCGTCGAGTCGGGCACGATCCTGCTGGATGGGGACCCGCTGCCCGCCGAGGGCAAGGAGCTGGCCCGGCTGCGCGCCGAGGTCGGGATGGTCTTCCAGTCCTTCAACCTCTTCGCGCACAAGACCGTCCTCGCGAACATCTCGCTCGCGCAGGTCAAGGTCCGCGGGCGCAAGAGAGAGGAGGCGGACCAGCGCTCCCGGGAGCTCCTGGAGCGCGTGGGCCTCGCCGACCAGGCCGCGAAGTTCCCCGCCCAGCTCTCCGGCGGCCAGCAGCAGCGCGTGGCCATCGCCCGCGCCCTCGCCATGGACCCCAAGGCGCTGCTCTTCGACGAGCCCACCTCCGCGCTCGACCCGGAGATGATCAACGAGGTGCTGGAGGTCATGCAGCAGCTCGCGCGTGAGGGCATGACCATGGTCGTGGTCACCCACGAGATGGGCTTCGCCCGCTCCGCCGCGAACCGCGTGGTCTTCATGGCCGACGGGCGCATCGTCGAGGACCGGACCCCGGAGCAGTTCTTCACCGCCCCGGAGAGCGACCGGGCCAAGGACTTCCTCTCCAAGATCCTCAAGCACTGAGGGGACCGGGAGCAGCGCCGCCGGCCGGGCGCAACCGCCGCCCCGACCGGCTGCGAGGGGCTCGCCCGGCGGCGGCCGCGGATCACTGCTCGCGCAGCGGCACCGAGACGTAGCTGGGATCGGTGCGCGGCGAGGAGAAGGTCAGCTGCGCGCCGCTGGGGTTGTGCTCGATGTAGAGCGGATCGACGGTGTCGACGACCAGGGCGAGCCGGTGACCCGCGGGCACGTCGTAGGCGGTGGAGAAGAGCTCCAGGTCCACGCCGAAGGCCTGGCCCGGGGTCTTTCCGTGGAAGGTGTACGGGGCGTTGCTGACGAGCTTGCCGATGCCGAGCGGGCCGACGTCGTAGAGGTAGGCGACGAAGGTGCCGTCGGCCTTGGTGGGCGTGACGGTGGTGTGCAGCTCGACGGTGCCGCGGACCCGGCGTGCCGCGGCGTAGCGCTCCGACTGCCAGACGGCGGCGAACGCCCGGGGCAGGAGCGGGATGGAGGCGGCCGGAGGGGCCTTGACGAACTGGTCGAGGACGCTGGAGAGCAAGACGATGCCGCCGTTGGCGCCGGAGTCGATGTTGGCGAAGAGGTGCTCGCTGTCGGAGAGGGCGAGTTTCTCGGTGCCGCCGGAGCCGACCGACTTCCAGTCGGCGTAGCCCTCGTAGCCGTCGTCGCTGCGGGACTTGATCTGGACCGGGGCCTCGGTGTCGATGCCGTTGCGCTCGCCCTTGAGGTAGCGGTCGAACCAGCGGTGGGCGTTGGTCCAGGTGTCGTTGGGCAGGCCGAGCAGCCCGGTGCCCTCGGCGGTGGCGTGGTCCCCGGGCCGGAACTCCAGGCGCTTGGGGCCGGTCAGCCGCTCGTAGAACTTCGCGTACTGGTTGGGCGGGAAGACGGTGTCGCCCCAGGCGTTGCCGAGCATGATCGCGGCGCCGTTGGCGTTGATCCGGTCCACCTGCTCGGCGGCCGAACGCTTCCTGCCCCAATCGATCATCTGCTGCTCCCGGTCCAGCCGGGAGCCGAGGAAGTCGCCGAGGATCGACTGGAGTTCGGGTCCGGGCCGGCCGGTGAGGTATCCGGCGGCGCCGAGCAGTCCGGCGGCCTGGAGGTGCTGGGTGCGGCCGGAGTAGATGGATTCGATGAGGTCGGCCCAGCCGCTCATCGCGACCACCGCCTTGATACGGGGGTCGTGCGCGGAGGCCAGCAGGCTGATGCCGGCTCCGTACGAGACCCCGCCGAGGCCGATGCGGTCCGGGTCGGCGGGGGAGTGGGTGAGCGCCCAGTCGATGACGGCGCTGACGTCGGCGATGTCCGGCGGGCCCGCCACCTCGATCCGGCCGCCGGAGAGCCAGAAGCCGCGGGAGGTGTAACTGACCACGACGTAACCGGAGTCGGCGAGCTTCTTGGCCTGGGCGACGTATTCGATCTGCGGCATGCCCCAGCTCGTGGGCAGCACGATCAGCGGGTACCTGCGGCCGCTCTCGGCCCCGGCCGGGGTGAAGACGTTGCCCTTGAGGGTGATGCCGCCGGAGCCGGGGATGTCGTGGAAGCTCAGTCCCGACGGAGCGGCCGAGGTGTCGGCGGCGGCTGCCACGGAGGGGGCGGGAGCTGCCTGGGCCTGGTGGGGGGCCAGGCCCAGGGCGGCTGCCGCCAGCAGGGCTGCCACGGCTGCGGCGGTGGTGGTGCGTTGCATCTATCGCTCCTCGCGTACGCCGGGGTCGTCAAAGTGACCCGACGGTAACGGGGAGCGGTTACCGGAGGTAACCCGTAAGTAAGTTACGTGGTGGTAACAATTGAACGGGAGTCAGCCGTGAAACTTCCCGGTCAGCCGTTCTGCGGGGTGCCGGACAGGGCGCTCTTGGCCTTCCACTGCTCCCAGCTCAGGTTCCACTCGCCGTAGCCGTTGCCGAGGTCCGCGTTTCCCTTGGAGCCGGAGCCGACCACCTCGAAGGGGTCGCCGATCTGGGACTGCGCGAAGAAGTCCTTCGCATCGGCGTCGCTCATCCCCACGCAGCCCGAACTGGCGTTGGCGCGCCCGAAGTTGCCGCTGTTCCACGGAGCGGCGTGCGCGTACATGCCGGACCAGGTCAGCCGCATCGAGTAGTCGACCATCTTGTCGTAGGCGTCGTCGAGGCCCACCGTCTGGGAGTCCATCCGGATGGTGCCCTCCTTCGACATGATCACCATCTTCCCGGACCAGGAGGCCTTCTTGCCGCCCGGGGTGCCGGCCGAGATCGGGATCGACTTCTGCGCCTGGCCGTCCTCGGTCACCGACATCTTCTTGGTGTCGAGGCTGACCTCGATCCGGCGGTCCTTGCCGATCTTGAACTCGGTGTTGTAGTCCTTGGCGAAGAGGCCGCCGCCCTTGCCGGAGTCCACGCCGTTCAGGTTCATCTCGACCTTCACGTCCGTGCCGGACTTCCAGTACTCCTTGGGCCGCCAGTCGATGCGGTCGTTGCCGGAGTAGTCCTTGATCCAGCCCCAGGAGCCCTCGGTGTTGTCCGAGGTGGTGACCTTGAGCTGCTTCTCCACCTCGGCCTTGTTCGCCACCGGGTTGTCGAAGACGATCGAGACCGGCATCGCCACGCCCACCGTGCTGCCCTTGGGCACGTTGATCGAGACCTTGTTCACCTTGTCGGCGGCGCTGGTCTTGAACTGCGCGGTGGCGCTCTGGCTCTCGGTGTTCTGGGCCTCGACCTTGTACTCCGCGCCGGGTGCGGCCTTGCGCTCCGAGGTCCAGGTCCTGCCGTCGTCGGATATCTTGCCCGGCAGCTCCGCGCCCTTGGCGTCGGTCACCTTCACCTGGGCCAGCTTGCCCTCGGCGATGGTCACCGTGACGGGCTCGCCCGCCTTCACCTGATCACCGGTCAGGTTCACCGAGACCGCCATGGCGGCCTTCGGCTTCATCTCGGTCTTCTCCGTACCGCCGTCGCCGCCCGAACAGGCGGTCAGCGCGGCGGCCAGAAGTGCGGTGCCCGCCATGGCGGTGCGGCGTGTGCGGCTCAACGAAGGCCCCTTCGAGTATGGGTGGTGACGACCGTTCGCATCTGTAGATGCACACCGGACGACTCTAGGTTGCACAATCAGCTGAAAAGATCGTCCTTTCGGTTGTGACGTGGACCGCAGCGAAACGGTCATCGTCCGGTCACAATCGGCGCGCACTTCGGTCATGGGCGGCTGTGAGAGTCCTGTGGGCAACTCGCCAGGACGAACAGGAAGGCCGTCAGCCGTGTGTGCACTGCTCGTGACCCCCGCTCGGCAGGACCAGGACCAGGAACTGCAGGTGCGCGCCCTGACCGTCCCCGAATACCGGGCATTTCTTTCCCGGCGCCGTCAGGCGAGTTTTCTCCAGCAACCGTCCTGGGCCTGCGTAAAGGACCTTTGGCGCGCGGAAAGGGTCGGATGGCACTACCCGGGCGGTGAGATCGAGGGCGCCGGACTCGTTCTTTACCGCCAATTCCCCGGGACCCGGAAATACTTCGCGTACCTTCCCGAGGGGCCCGTGGCCGACTGGTCCGACCCGCACATCGACCGCTGGCTCAGCCCGCTCCTGCACCACCTGCGCGCCTCCGGCGCCTTCGCCGTCCGCATCGGCCCCACCCCCGCCTACCGCCGCTGGGACGCGACCGCCGTCAAATCCGCCACCGGGCCCGGCCGGCAGATATCCGACGTGCTCGCCACCGAGGTCGACCCGGTGGGCGCCGCCCTCGCCGACCGGCTGCGCACCCGCGGCTGGAAGCGCTGTGGCGGCGAGGACGACGGCGACGCCCAGCCCCGCCACGTCTTCCGCGTGCCGCTGGCCGGACGCACACTCGACGACCTGTGGGCCGGCCTCAACCAGGAGTGGCGGCGCAACGTGCGCAAGGCCCACAAGGCCGGTGTCGAGACCGTCGTCGGCACCGCCGCCGACCTGCCCGAGTTCTACCGGCTGCTGCGGATCACCGAGGAGCGCGACGGCTTCCGGCTCGGCCGCTCCCTCGCGTACTACGAGCAGCAGTACCGGGTCCTGAACGAGGAGCAGCCCGGCCGGATGCGGCTGTACCTCGGCGTCCACCAGGGCGAGATCCTCGCCGCCCACACGATGATCGTCGCCGGCGGCCGGGTCTGGTACCAGACCGGCGCCTCCGCCGACCACCGGCGTGACGTGCGGCCCAGCAACGCCCTGCAGTGGCGCATGATGTGCGACGCCCACGCCCTCGGAGCGGACGAATACGACATGCGGGGGGTACCCTCCACTCTCGACCCCGGCGAACGTTCTTTCGGGCTGCTGCGCTGGAAGCTCGGCACCGGCGGACAGGTCGTCGAGACGCTCGGAGAGTGGGAGATACCGATGGACGGAGTCGCCAACACGGCGCTCTACAAGGCGTTCCAGGCCTACCTGGCCCGCCGGTGACGGCCACCGACACCAGAACGGACTCCCCTGCCGCCCAGGCCGCCCCGGCAGCGGGCGGCGCGACACCGGGAAAGACCTCGGTGCTGCGCAGTGGTGCGCTCATGGCGGCCGGTTCGATCGTCTCCCGCGCCACCGGCTTCATCCGCTCCGCCGTCGTCGTCGCGGCGCTGGGCACCGGACTGCTCGGCGACGGCTACGCCGTCGCCAACACGGTCCCGAACATCATCTACATGCTGCTCATCGGCGGAGCGCTCAACGGCGTGTTCGTCCCCGAGCTGGTCCGGGCGGCGAAGGAGCACGCGGACGGCGGCTCCGCCTACACCGACCGGCTGCTCACCGCCTGCACCGCGGCGCTCGTGACGCTCACCGCCGTGGCCGTCCTCGCCGCCCCCCTGATCATCTCGGTGTACACCGACTACAGCGGGGCCCAGCAGAGCACCACCGTGGCCCTGGCCCGGTACTGCCTGCCGCAGATCCTCTTCTACGGCCTCTTCACCCTGCTCGGCCAGGTACTCAACGCCAGCGGCCGGTTCGGGGCGATGATGTGGACCCCGGTCCTCAACAACCTCGTGATCATCGCCGTCTTCGGGTTGTTCCTCTACGTCTCGCACGACGCGACGGGCGGCCTCACCGCCGACGAGACCCGGCTGCTCGGCCTCGGCACCACCGCCGGCATCGTCGTCCAGGCCCTCGCCCTGGTCCCCTCGCTGCGCGCCGCCCGCTTCCGCTGGCGCCCCCGCTTCGACTGGCGCGGCAGCGGACTCGGCCGCCCGCTGCGCAACGCGGGCTGGCTGGTCATGCTGGTCCTCACCAACCAGATCGGCTACTGGGTCGTCACCCGGCTCTCCACCACCACCGGGCAGCACGCCGTCGAAGCCGGACTCGCCGGCGGCGCCGGCTACACCGCCTACAGCAACGCCTACCAGCTGTGGATCGTCCCGCAGGGCATCATCACCGTTTCCCTGGTGACCGCCCTGATGCCCCGGATGAGCGCGGCCGCCTCCGACGGCGAACTCGCCACCCTGCGCGGCGACATCTCCTACGCGCTGCGCTCCAGCGCCGCCCTCGTCGTCCCCGCCGCCGCGCTCTTCGCCGCGCTCGCCCCCTGGGTCATCGGCAGCGTCTTCGAGTACGGCCGCACCGGCGCCGCCGACGTCGAGGTCATGGCGGGCATGCTCATCGCCTTCGCCCCCGGCCTGATCGCCTACTCCGCCCAGTACGTGCTCTCGCGCGGCTTCTACGCCCTCTCCGACACCCGCACCCCGTTCTTCCTGAACCTGGTCATCGCCACGCTGAACGCCGGGCTGTCGGCCGCCGCCTACTTCCTGCTGACCCCGCGCTGGGCGGTCACCGGCATGGCCGCGGCCTCCTCCGTCGCCTTCCTCGCCGGCGCCGCCGTGACGGCGTACACCCTGGCCCGCCGGCTCGGCCCGCGCACGGGAGCCCGCAGCGCACGGCGGACGACCGCCGCACGGACCCACCTGCGGCTGCTCGTCGCCTGCGCCCCCGCGGCGGCCGCCGGATACGCGGCCGCACGCGCCGCCGAACGCTTCGGCGACTTCGCCGCGGTCGGGGCGGGAACCGCGGCGCTGGCGCTCGTCGTCGTCCTCCTCGCCGGGCCGCTGCGCCTGACGGAGATCACCGACCTGCTGGACTCCCTGCGGCGCAAGGTCCGCCGGTAGCGGGAGACAAGGCCACGGAACACCTTGGGATACTGACCGGATGCCACGCGTACTGCTGATCGAGGACGACCCGTCCATCCGGGAGGGCGTGGGCCTCGGCCTGCGCCGCCGCGGCCACGAGGTGAGCTCCGCCGAGACCGGCGAGGAAGGCCTCGCCCTGATGGGGGCCTTCCGCCCCGAGCTCGTCCTGCTCGACCTGATGCTGCCGGGGATCAACGGCGTCCAGGTCTGCCACCGCATCCGCGAGACCAGCGAAGTGCCGATCATCATGCTCACCGCGCGCGGCGACGACTTCGACATAGTCATCGGCCTGGAGGCCGGCGCCGACGACTACATCGTCAAGCCCGCCCGCACCGAAGTCATAGAGGCCCGCATCAAGGCCGTGCTGCGCCGGCTCAACGACCCGGTCGGCGCCCGCCCCGAGGTCGAGGTACACGCCGAACTCGCCATCGACCGCAGCGGGCTCACCGTCACAAAGAACGGCGAGCGCGTCGCCCTCGCCCCCAGCGAGCTCAAGCTCCTGCTACACCTGTCGGCCTCGCCCGAGCAGGTCTTCTCGCGCCAGCAGCTCCTGGAGTACGTCTGGGACCACAGCTACCACGCGGACGCCCGGCTCGTGGACGCCTGCGTCCGGCGGCTGCGCCACAAGATCGAGGAACCCGCCGGCAGCCCCCGCTACATCCAGACCGTGCGCGGCTTCGGCTACCGCTTCGGCCCCCTGTAGCCCGCGGTGCGACGCATAGCACCGCTCGGGCTGCGCACCCGGCTGATCGCCGCCTTCCTGCTGGTCGCCGCGATCAGCGCGGGGACCACCGCCGCCCTGACCTATCAGCAGGCGCGCAACGCCATCCTCAAGCAGACGCAGGACACGGCCGTCAACACCCTGCGAGACCAGGTCGAGCAGCAGGAGATCCGCCTCCCCCTGAGCCAGCAGGAGCTCCAGCGCATCGTCATCGAACTCGGCAAGCGCGGCAAACCCCACCCGTGGATCATCTTCGGCGAGTACGGCGGCCTGCGCGTCTCCACCAATCCCGGCACGCCCACCTCCACCGTGATCACCGACCGCCTGCGCGACAAGGTCCGCAACAACGAGTACGCCGCCTTCCAGCGCGTCGAGGACCAGCGCGGCAACCCGTGGCTCACCATCGGCGTCCCCGCCCTCTTCGAGCACAACGGCTACACCGAAGCCACCGGGGTCGTCTTCTACGCCAGCGTCCCGCTCGCCACCGAGAGGCAGACCGTCGAGGCCATGGTCGACGCGGCACAGCAGGGCGCCGTGCCGGGGCTGGCCATCGCCATCGTCCCCGCCCTGCTGGCCGCCCGCAGCGTGCTGCGGCCGGTCCGCGACATGCGCCGGGCCGCCCAGAGGCTGGGTCGCGGCCGCCTCGACACCCGCATCGAGGTCCGGGGCGCCGACGAACTCGCCGGACTCGCCCGCACCTTCAACGAGACCGCCCGCGCCCTGGAGCAGTCCGTGCGCGAGCTGCAGGACGCGGAGACCAGGGCCCGCCGCTTCGCCTCCGACGTCTCCCACGAACTGCGCACCCCCCTCGCCGGGATGCTCGCCGTGACCGAGGTCCTCGACGAGGACGCCGCGCACCTCGACGCCGACACCGCCAAGGCCCTGCGCCTGGTCAGCGCCGAAACCGGCAAACTCGCCGTCCTCGTCGAGGACCTGATGGAGATCTCCCGCTTCGACGCCCGGGCCGCCGAGCTCAACCTCGACGACGTGGACATCGCCGAAGCCGTGCGCAAATCCCTGGAACGACGCCGCTGGGACGACGACCGCGTCGTCACCGACCTGCCGGACCGGGTACGGGCCCGGCTCGACCCGCGCCGCTTCGACGTGGTCCTCGCCAACCTCGTCGGCAACGCCCTGCGGCACGGAGGCGCCCCCGTACACGTCACCGTGCGGACCGCACCGGGTGAGGACGGCGAGCGGCTGCTGATCGACGTCGCCGACAGCGGGCCCGGCATCGCCCCCGAAGTGCTGCCGCACATCTTCGACCGCTTCTTCAAGGCCGACGCGGCCCGGACCCGCTCCGCCGGCAGCGGCCTCGGACTCGCCATCACCCTGGAGAACGTCCGCCTGCACGGCGGAACCCTCCGGGCGGACAACGGGCCCTCCGGAGGAGCCCTCTTCACCCTCGACATGCCGCTGGAGGCCCGCGTATGACAGGGCGGAAGACGAGGTCCCGGGCCACGGCGGCCACGGCCGCGCTGGCGGGCTGCGCCCTGCTGCTCACCGGATGCGGGATCAAACGCACCGGGGTGATCGACAGCGGCCACGCCGCCACCGTCAAAGTCCCCGGCGGCAGCAACGCCGCCGTCCTCTACTTCGTCTCCAAGGAGGGCGACCGGCTCGTCCCCGTCCCGTTCGCCATCTCCGCCGACTACACCCTCGCGCCCTCGCCGCTCGTGCGGCTGCTGCTGAACGGCCCCAGCGGTCCGGCTCAGGAGGCCGGTCTCACCACGGCGCTGCCCCGGCTGTCCGACGAGCAGAGGGATGCGGTGACGGTGAGCGAGTACACGCCGGACAAGGGGCTGACGGTCCAGGTGCCGTTCGCCGTGGGCAACCTGTCGGACCTGGCCCGCAACCAGCTGGTGTGCACCGTCGGCGTCTCCGCCGTGCCGGACACCCTCACCCAGGTCGCCCTCCAGGGCACCGACACCACCCTCCTCTCCGCCGACTGCAACCCGCGGCGCTGACGTGCGCGGCCGGCCGCGCCCTTGCGGGCGGGGCCGTGCACCCCTCACGGTGGCCCCATGGACCACGCCGCGGACGTCCCCGACGTCTTCGACCCCCGGATCTACGCCGAGGGCATCCCGCTCGCCCGCTACCGGGTGCTGCGCTCGCAGCACCCGGTGGCCTGGCAGGAGGAGCGGGAGATCGCCGGATGGCCCGCCGGCCCCGGCTTCTGGGCCGTCACCCGGCACGCCGACGTCGTACGCGTCCTGCGCGACCACCGCACGTACTCCTCCTGGGCCGGCGCCACCCAGATCCGCGACCCCGACCCGGCCGACCTGCCGTTCCTGCGGAGCACCATGCTCAACCAGGACCCGGACAAGACCGCCGGGGACCACGGCAGGCTGCGGCGGCTCGTCTCCCGCGCCTTCACCCCCGCCCGTGTCGACGCCTTCGCCGGGCGGGTCCGGGAACGCGCCCGCGGCCTGCTCGCCGACACCCGGAAGAACGCGAAGGACGGGGCCGCCGACCTCGTGCACACCGTCACCGACGAGTACGCCCTGCTGAACCTCACCGACCTGCTGGGCGTCCCGCCCGCCGACCGGGCCCTGCTGCTGGAGTGGACCGTACGGATCATCGGCTACCAGGACCCCGAGGACGCTCCCGCGCCGCTGCTCGGCCCCGACGGCAAGCCGCTGAACCCGCGCTCCCCGGCGCTGCTCGGCGAGATGTTTGGCTATGCCCGCGAACTGGCCGCCCACAAGCGGGCGCACCCCGGTGACGACGTGATGACCGCCCTGGCGCAGGCCGGACTCGCCGACGCCGAACTGGAGATGTTCTTCTTCCTGCTCACGGTCGCGGGCAACGACACCGTCCGCAGCGCCGCCCCCGGCGGCCTGCTCGCGCTGGCCCGCGACCCGGACGCCTACCGCCGGCTCGCCGCGGGGGAGGTTCCGGTGGACCGGGCCGTCGAAGAGCTCCTGCGCGTCCACCCGCCGGTGCTCAGCTTCCGCCGCACGGCCGCCGTCGACACCGAACTCGCCGGGCAGCCGATCCGCGCCGGGGACAAGGTCGTGGTCTTCCACGCCTCCGCCAACCACGACGAGCGCGTCTTCACCGACCCCGGCCGCCTCGACCTCGGCCGCACGCCCAACCCGCACGTCTCCTTCGGTGACGGACCGCACGTCTGCCTCGGTGCCCACTTCGCCCGGCTCCAGCTGCGGACCTTCTACGAGGAGTGGTGCGCGACCATGCCCGTACCCGAACCGGCGGGCCCGCCGAGGCGGCTGGTGTCCAACTTCATCAACGGGATCACACGGCTGCCGCTACGGGTGTCCGGGCCGCCGCGGTGACGTCCGCGACCAGCTCGGTCACGTCCGGCCCGTAGGCATCCGAGTTGATCACCTTCAGCATGATGCAGAACGACCCGCCGCCGTACTTGCGGGCCAGACCCTCGTGGTGCCTGGCCAGGTACCGGGCCGCCGCCTGGTTGCTGTTGGCGGTCTGTCCCGACAGCAGGAACACCGGCCGGGAGCCCTGCCCGGTGGTCAGCCGCGCCAGCAGGACGTACTCGACCTGGCCCTTCACCCAGCGGTATGCCTCCCCACCGATCCGGATGGCCCCGCGATCCGGGTCGCCCGCCGGGAGGCCGACGTCGGTTTGCACGCCCGGCAGCATGGACGCCAGATGTGCGGTCGTCCGGACATTGGAGGTCGGCCCGCCGACGCAGAACTCGGTGCGCTCGCCGAAGCCCTGCCGGGCCGCGTCGTGGGTGACGATCTGAACGTTCGCCCCGCAGTCCTTGATCAGGGAGGAGATCTCCAGCAGGGCGAAGGCGTCGTTGCGGTGCAGGGACGAATCGGTGCCGCCCATCTGCCGGTTGACCACGAACAAGCAGTCGGAGCCGGTCGGCAGCCCGAAGAACGCCTGCTTGCGGCGGAGCGCGCGCCGCCAGAGGTATGTCCGGGAGAACCAGCCGAAGCCGCCGCTGAGGGCGGTGGCTATCACCCCGAGCACGATGTTGCGCACGTCGTCGTTCATGCGCGGGATGCTAGGCCATCCGGTGCCCCGGGGTCAGCGGCAGGTGCCACGCCGGTGAACTACGCCGCGCGCCCGACGTCCTGACGGGACGGCGGGACGGCGGCTAGGCTCGGCGCACGCTGCCACTGGAGGTCCGGATGCACCGTCCCGCCGCCCGCACGTTGCCGCTGCTGGCCCTCGTCGCCGCACTCGTCTCGACCGGGGCCGCCGCCCCGCCGTCGGTCCCGACGGCCCCGGCCAAGGTCCCGGTCGCCGCCGGCTACGGCGGGGCCGTCGCCAGCGTCGACGCCGACGCCTCCGCCGCGGGCATCGCCGTGCTGCGCTCGGGGGGCAACGCCGTGGACGCGGCCGTCGCCACCGCCGCCGCGCTCGGCGTCACCGAGCCCTACTCGGCGGGCATCGGCGGAGGCGGCTACTTCGTCTACTACGACGCGCGCTCGCGCCGGGTGCACACCATCGACGGCCGTGAGACCGCCCCCGCGACGGCCACCGCCGCGCTGTTCCAGGAGAACGGCGTGCCCATCCCCTTCGCCGAGGGCCAGACCAGCGGCCTCGGCGTCGGTGTCCCCGGCACCCCCGCCACCTGGACGAGCGCCCTCGACGCCTGGGGCAGCCGGCCGCTGCGCCACCTGCTGAAACCCGCCGAGAAACTGGCCCGTGACGGCTTCACCGTGGACGCCACCTTCCGCGCCCAGACGGAGCTCAACCAGGCCCGCTTCAAAGACTTCCCGGACACCTCGAAGCTCTTCCTGCCGGGCGGCGCCCTGCCGGTGGTCGGCTCCACCTTCAAGAACCCCGACCTGGCCGACACCTACGCGGAACTCGCCCGCAAGGGGACCGGAGCCCTCTACCGCGGTCCCCTCGCCGAGGACATCGTCCGGGCCGTCCGCACACCCCCGGTGGACCCGGCGGCCACCCGGAAGGTCCGGCCCGGAGACCTGACCACCGGCGACCTGCGCGCGTACGCGACCAAGCGGCAGGATCCGACCCGCGTGGGCTACCGCGGCCTGGACGTCTACAGCATGGCGCCGTCCTCCTCCGGCGGCACCACCGTCGGGGAGGCGCTGAACATCCTGGAGCGGACCGACCTCTCGAAGCTGTCCGAGGTGCAGTACCTGCATCACTTCATCGAGGCCTCCCGGATCTCCTTCGCCGACCGGGGCCGCTGGGTCGGTGACCCGGCGGCCGAGGACGTGCCGACGCGGGAACTGCTCTCGCAGCGGTTCGCCGACTCGCGCGCCTGCCTGATCCGGCCGGACCGGACGCTGACCAGCCCGCTCGCCCCTGGCGACCCGCGCCACCCCGCGCCCTGCGCCGCCACCGGGCAGGCCGCCCCGACCACCTACGAGGGGGAGAACACCACGCACCTGACGGTCGCCGACCGCTGGGGCAACGTGGTCTCCTACACCCTCACCATCGAGTCCACCGGCGGCAGCGCGATCACCGTCCCGGGCCGCGGCTTCCTCCTCAACAACGAGCTCACCGACTTCTCCTTCGCCCCGGCCGCGCCGGGAGTCCCCGACCCGAACCTGCCCGGTCCCGGCAAGCGGCCGCGCTCCTCGATGGCCCCGACGATCGTGCTGGAGCACGGCCGGCCGGTGCTCGCGGTGGGCTCCCCGGGCGGCGCCACCATCATCACCACCGTCCTGCAGATCTTGACCGGCCACGTGGACCGGGGCCTGCCGTTGGTCGACGCGATCGCCGCACCGCGGGCCAGCCAGCGCAACCAGGCCACGACCGAGCTGGAGCCGGGTCTGTGGGACAGCCCGCTGCGCGCCCGGCTGGAGGCCCTGGGCCAGGGTTTCCGCCTGAACCCGGAGATCGGCGCCGCCACCGGCGTCCAGCGCCTGCCGGACGGCCGCTGGCTGGCGGCGGCCGAGACCACCCGCCGCGGCGGCGGCTCGGCCATGGTCGTCCGCCCGCACGGCAGGCCGTAGGGCCCGCTACAGCGCGGTCAGGATCCTCGGGCCCCCGGTGGTGATCGCGACCGTGTGCTCCGCGTGGGCGGCGCGGGTGCCGTCGACGGTGCGCAGGGTCCAGCCGTCGCCGTCGCATCGGTAGTCGTCCGTGCCGCCGGCGATCAGCATCGGCTCGATGGCGAGGACCATGCCGGGGCGCAGCTTCATGCCGCGTCCCGGCGGGCCCTCGTTGGGCACGCCGGGGTCCTCGTGCATGCCGCGGCCGACGCCGTGGCCGCCGAAGCCGTCCGGGACGCCGTACCCGGCGGCGCGGCAGACGGTGCCGACGGCGTGGGCGATGTCCCCGATCCTGTTGCCGGGCACGGCGGCGGCGATCCCGGCGGCGAGGGCCGCTTCGGAGGTCTCGATCAGCCGGAGGTCGGCGGGGCGGGCCCGGCCGACGGTGAAGCTGACCGCCGCATCGCCGACCCAGCCGCCGAGCTTCGCCCCGCAGTCGATGCTGACCAGGTCGCCGTCGCGCAGCCGGTACCCGTCGGGGATGCCGTGCACGATCGCGTCGTTGACCGAGGCGCACACCACGGCCGGGAAGGGCACCGGCGCGAACTGCGGCCGGTAGCCGAGGAAGGGGGAGGTCGCGCCTGCCTCGCGGAGCACCTCGCGGGCCACCCGGTCCAGCTCCAGCAGGGACACCCCGACGCGCGCCGCTTCCCGGACGGCGGCCAGGGTGTGCGCGACGACCCGGCCCGCGGCGCGCATCTCGTCGATCTCTCGGTCTGTCTTCAGTTCCACCATGCCAATAACTATACCGGTATAAAAATAACGGGATAGTTATTGGTGTGCGGGGTAGGATGTGCGCATGGTCCGTACCCCTCTCACCCCCGAAGAGCGCGAACGCGGCGAGCGGCTGGGCGCCCTGCTGCGCGAGGCCCGCGGCGGCCGCAGCATGGTCGAGGTCGCGGCCGGCGCAGGGCTCTCCGCCGAGACCCTCCGCAAGATCGAGACCGGCCGGGCGCCCACCCCCGCCTTCTTCACGGTCGCCGCCCTCGCCGAGGCGCTCGGGCTCTCGCTGGACGACGTGCTGCGGCGCTGCGCGGTCGTACCCGCCTGAGGCTCTCCTCCCGCCGGGCGCCGCTGCAGCCTGCCGTACGGGCGGGCCCCGGCGGCCGAACGGCCCAATCGGCGGTGGGGATCGCGCAGGCCGGGGCAAGCGTGAAGGTGTGTCAGCCACGAACGCAGCCAAACGACTCGGATTCGCAGCCGTCGGCGCCCTCCTCGCGGGAGGCCTGCTGCTCGCGGCGTGCGCGCTGCCGGAGGACCGGCCGGGACCCGCACGCGAAGCGGACGGCCGGGGCAGGCACGGAACCGTGGGGCCCGGCGTACCGGGCGGTCCCTGAGCACCCCGCCGCACCCGCACGACGCCGCCGCGCCGGGCTCGACGGGAACTGCGGGGGAGGCTCAGGCGGGCAGGCGCAGCAGGACCAGGGGCGGGCTGGTGGGCCGGAGCGACCCTCCGGCCGGTTCGAGCGTGAGGCCGACCGCGCCGGCGCCCGCCGTGTCGCCGTCCAGGAGGACGGTCCCGTCCTGCTCGATGAAGCCGGCCGGACGCATGGTTCCCGCCTGCTCCAGCCAGAGCTGGTACGTACGGCCCGGGGCGGGGGCGGGCAGCCCGGCGGCGGCGAAGACGGCCCTGTTCTGCCGGGCGGAGGAGACGACCGTGGTGGCCGCCCCGTTGCGGGCGGGTGCGCGGACGGTCCGTGCGTCGGGCGCGGCGAGGACCGCCCCGATGGTGGACGTGTGCTGCTCGGCCCTCAGGGCGCGCTGCTCGTACTGCAGGCTCTCCTGGTGCCGCCAGGCGGCGAGTCCGGCGAACACGGCGGCGGCCAGGCTCGCGGCGACGGCGAGTGACAGGGCTCTGCGTCGCAGTGCGCCGCCGATCGCGACGGGGGCGGTGAGGGGGGCGGTGCGCGGCGGGAGCTGGCGCACGCCGTCGACGGCCGCCATGGTGCGGTGCTTCATCGTGGCCGGCGGGGGATGGGCGGCGGCGGCCGCCAGGCGCGCGGCGGTGGCCTCGAACTCCGCCGCCTCGTGCCGGCAGGCCTCGCAGGTGGCGAGATGGGCGGTGAACGCCGCGCGCTCGGCCGGCTCGAGGGCGTCGAGGGCGTAGGCGCCGGCGAGGACGTGGAGGTCGTGGCGCTCCTGGTTCATGCGGTGACCCCCATGCAGTCGCGCAGCCGGATCAGACCGTCGCGCATGCGTGTCTTGATCGTCGGCAGGGGCGTGTGCAGGGCTTCGGCCACCTCACGGTAGGTCAGGCCCTGGTAGTAGGCCAGGGTCACGGCATGCCGCTGGAGTTCGGTGAGGAAGCCCATGCAACGGCGCACCTGCTCGCTCTCCAGGCGGGTTTCGACCTGCTCGGCGACGTCGTCGAACGGTGTCCGGTGGTCGCGTGCGGCCTGGGCGTGGTCGCGGTCGGCCGCCGCCTGGGCGGAGCGGACCCGGTCCACGGCCCGCCGGTGGGCGATCGCCGCAGCCCAGGTGGTGACGCTGCCGGCTTCGGGCCGGTAGCGGGCGGCCTGCCGCCAGAGGTCGATCATCACCTCCTGGGCGACCTCCTCGGACTGGGCGCGATTGCGCACGACCCTGATCGCGATGCCGAACACCAGCGGTGCGAGGGCGTCGTAGAGCCCGGAGAAGGCCTGCTTGTCGCCGTGGGCGACCTTCGCCATGGTCTCGGCGAGGTCGGCGTCGCGGTCGGTGCGCCCGCCCCGGCGGGGCCGGCCCGTCCGGCCGGTGTCGAACGGCAGCGGCCGGGTCACGCGGCCTGCCCCGGCGGCGACCCGGTACGGCGCCGGCCGGCCGCAGCCGGCCGGGGGCGGGTTGTCCCTCGCATGGCGGTCCTTCCGTGGGGCGTGGCGGCCGAACCGCCCGACGGGCGGCCCGGCCGCGGATCCGGGGAGGCGGACCCGATGGTGTCTTCGTAGCGGACGGGCGTGCGGATGGGGGGCGTTTCCCGAAAGCCGGTCAGCTGTCGCCCCGCTTCCGCGAGGGAAGGCCGGCCGATGGCGGCGCGTGCTCGCCCACTAGGGTCGGGGCCATGGGTCTCGAAGAGCTCGGCAAGGCGCGGTACGTCAGTCTCACCACCTTCCGCAAGGACGGCACGCCCGTGGCGACGCCGGTGTGGGCGGTGGCCGACGGGGGTGAGCTCTACGTATGGACGCGCAGCGATTCGTGGAAGGTCAAGCGGATCCGCAATGACGGGCGGGTCACCGTCACCGCGTGCGACGTGCGCGGACGCGTCCCGGAGGGGGCGCCCGTGCGGGAGGGCGAGGCCCGGCTGCTCGACGAGGCGGGGCTGCGGCGCGTGCGGAAGCTGCTGTCGCGCAAGTACACCTGGCAGTTCTGGGCGCTGGACGTACCCGCGGCCCTGGCTCGGCGGGGGAAGCGGCCGCACACCGCGATCGCCGTCAAGCTTTGAGACTCCCGTAGCCCGCCCGTAACACCGGTGGGGTCCAATGCGGTCATGGAGACCGTGACTTCACTGGCGATCAGTCGACTCTCGGGATACTTGCGGGGATTGACACAGAAACTGGATCCCGGCGCAGGCTGGTACGGGGAGTTCCTGCGCCGGGACCCGGAGGGCGTGCGGGCCTGCCTCGACGGGGCGGCGATGCCCCCGTGGGACGTGGTGGAATCCCTGCTGCGGGACCTGGCGGGGGCCCGGGGCGCGGAGTTCGCGGCGCGGGAGACCGTATACGCGGCCCGGCTGCGGGCGGCGGCCGTCGCCGCGTGGGACCGGCTGCCGGGCGGCGAGGAGGAGCTGTGGACCCTCCTCACGGCGGCGGCCGCGCAGCGGGCCGAGTCGGAGGAGTCGCTGCGGAGCCTGACGGCCAGGCTCGGCGAGAGCGTCGGAGCGGCGGAGACGGACGCCCTGACCCGGGAGCTCTCGTGGACCCAGGACGACGTGGCCCGCGCGGCGGCCCGGCACGAGGACCTGGCGGCCCGCCTCCAGGCCCTGCGCGCCGCCCCCACCGCCCCCACCGCCCCGTGGCCCGCCCCGCCGCAGCCCGAGGACGCCCTGCCCGGCGTCCCCCGCCAGCGCCCGGCACCCCCGCCCACCCGCCCGGATGCTCCTGTCGGGTGGAGTGAAAGGCCTACCGTCCGTACCGAGGCTCCCGTCGAGCGGGGCGGCGAACCGGTCACCCGGGCCGAGCCGCCCGTGGGGCGGGCCGACGCCGGCGGCGGCCGTGCCGAGGCTCCCGTCGGGCGGGCCGAGGTTCCCGTCGGGCGGGCCGAGGTTCCCGTCGGGCGGGCCGAGGGACGGTGGACGCGTGGTGGGCGGCGGGCCGGGGGTGCCCGGTATGCGGGCGCGGCGGCGCCCGAGGCCGCGCCCTTCATGCCGCCGCCGGGCCACCCGGCCGGCGACGGCGTGCCGGGCACCGGCCAACCCGCCCCGCGCGGCGCGAGGTTCGGCCGCACACAGGATCCGGCCCCCCGGGCCGCCCGGTCCGGCCCGCCCCGGACGGGGCCCGCATCGGGTCCGGAGCCCGCACTGGAGCCCGCACCGGAGTCCTTGCCCGGCCCGGAGGGCATGACGCACGGGGCGGCTCCCGCCGGGACCGTCCGGGCCGTCGCCGCCGAACTCCTCGCGCTGCGCGCGCAGGGCCGCAGCGGCGAGGCGCACGCGCTGCTGTGCGAGGCCGCCGCCTGGCCCGCCGAGCGGCTGCCCGCGCTGGCCGCCGAGCTGGCCCGCGCCGGACTCGCGGCCGACTGGACCACCCTGCTGTGGGAGGCGGCGTCGCTCCCGCCCGAGCAGCTCGCGGCGGCCGCCGCCGCGCTCGGCGACGCCGGGCGGGAGGCCGACTGCGACGCCCTGCTGCGCCAGGCAGTGGCCCGTCCGGCCGCCGAGGTCGCGGACGCGGCGCTCGCCCTCGGCGGCTCCGGCCGGATCCGCGAGGCCGACGCCCTGCTCGGCGCCTTCGTCCGGGTCCGCACCGCCGAGGAGGCGGCGGGCCTGGCTCGGCACGACCCGCAGTGGTTCGCCCCGCGCCTGCTCCAGGCGGCCCGTGCGCTGCCCGGCACCCGGCATCGCGACCTGGTGCACGCGCTGCGGGTGGCGGGCATCGGAGCGCCCTGAACGGGGTGTGGTGGGGGGGGGGGGGGGGGGCCCCCCCCACAGCGACCCCAACCCCCCAAC
>NZ_JBSGZI010000058.1:0-48935 GCF_053610945.1 Streptomyces sp. NPDC054849 | reverse complement strand
GGCGGGCGCGGCCCCCCACCACCACCGGCCCGCCCCGGGGGGGGTGTTTGGGGTCGCTAGGGGCGCCCCCCCCCTCTTGGGCGGCCCCCCCCCCTCCCCGTGTGCGCGCCCTCGTCCCGGGTCCGCCTACTTCTTCACCGTCACCCGGGCCGCGACCGGGAGGTGGTCGCTGCCCGTGCGCGGCAGGGTCCAGGAGGCCTCCGGCCGGACCCCGCGGACCATGATCTGGTCGATCCGGGCCATCGGGAACTGCGCGGGCCAGCTGAAGCCGAAGCCGTCGCCCGCCGCACCCTGGGTGGAGCGCATCTGCGAGGTGACCTCGGACAGGGCGCGGTCGTTCATGGTGCCGTTGAGGTCGCCGAGCAGAATGACCTTCTTCAGCGGTTCGGCGGCGAGCGCGGCGCCCAGCGCGTCGGCGCTCTCGTCGCGCTGGTTCGCAGTGAAGCCGGCCTTCAGTTTGACCCGGACCGAGGGGAGGTGGGCGACGAAGGCGGCGATGTCCCCGTGGGGCGTGGCGACGGTGGCGCGCATGGCACGGGTCCAGCCCATTCTGATGTCGACGGGCGCGCTGGCGCTCAGCGGGTACTTGCTCCACAGGCCGACCGTGCCCTCGACGGAGTGGTACTTGTACGTTCCGGCCAGGGCCTTCTCGTAGACGGGGACGGCGCTCCCCTTGAGCTCGGTCAGGGCCAGGACGTCGGCCCCGGACCGGGCGACCGAATCGGCTGTGCCGCGCGGGTCGGCGTTGTCGGCGTCGACGTTGTGGGTGGCGACCACGAGGTTGCCGCCGGGGCCGGACTTGTCGCTGACGAGGCCGCCGAAGAGGTTGCCCCAGACCACGGCCGTCAGCAGCACCGCGATGAGCGCGGTCGCGGACCGGCGGTAGACGGCTGCTGCCAGCAGGACCGGGACGGCCAGGCCCAGCCAGGGCAGGAAGGTCTCGGTGAGGCTGCCGAGGTTGCCCACGTCGTTGGGCAGGTCCGCATGGAAGATCATGACCAGCGCGATCAGCACGGCGAGCGCCGCCAGGACCCATCCGCGCCGCCAGATCCCGGGGTCGTGGCGCAGTTCGGCCAGCCGGCGCCGGAAGCGGGATGCGGAGGGCTCGGGCTCCGAGCCGCCGTTCCCCGACTCCGTCATGTACGCCTGTGCCATGCCACTGCCCTCACTGCCGTGCTCGCGCTCCGTCCCCGCCCCTTGACCCTAGGCGATGACCGGAGCCTTCCGTGCCCTACGTCACGACCGCCCGTCGCGGTCGTACGTCCGGGAGGACGAACGGCCGTACGCCAGGGGTTCCGCTTGTCACGAAACGCGCACATTGCAGCCCGCGCGTCGGCTCGCCCCGCCTACCACTTCCGCCTTTGGCCACGTGGATGCCACCATGGTGGGTGAGTCCGGGGACGCCGTGAGGGCGCCTCGAGATGACACAAGGAGCAGTTGCAATGACGCATGCCGTTTCGCCTGCCCGCGCATCAGCATCCGCGGCCTCCCCCACCCTGTACGGAGGCACGGGCACCCGGCGCATCACCGTCCGCGACCTGACCCTCGCCAAGGAACGCGGCGAGAAGTGGCCCATGCTGACCGCCTACGACGCGATGACCGCGTCCGTCTTCGACGAGGCCGGCATCCCGGTCATCCTCGTCGGCGACTCGATGGGCAATTGCCACCTCGGCTACGACTCCACCGTCCCGGTGACCATGGACCAGATGACCATGCTCTCGGCGGCCGTCGTGCGCGGCACGAGCCGCGCGCTGGTCATCGGCGACATGCCGTTCGGCTCGTACCAGGAAGGCGCCGTGCAGGCGCTGCGCAGCGCCACCAGGCTCGTCAAGGAGGCCGGGGTCGGAGCGGTGAAGCTGGAGGGCGGCGAGCGCTCGCTGCACCAGACCGAGCTGATCGTGCAGTCCGGCATCCCCGTCATGTCCCACCTGGGCCTGACCCCGCAGTCCGTCAACGCCATGGGCTACCGGGTGCAGGGCCGCGGCGACGAGGCCGCCCACCAGCTCCTGCGCGATGCGAAGGCGGCGCAGGACGCGGGTGCCTTCGCGGTGGTGCTGGAGCTCGTTCCGGCCGAGCTGGCCGCCGAGGTCACCCGGTCCCTGCACATCCCGACGGTCGGCATCGGCGCGGGCGCGCAATGCGACGCTCAGGTCCTCGTGTGGACCGACATGATGGGCCTGACCAGCGGAAAGCTGCCCCGGTTCGTGAAGCAGTACGCCAAGCTCCGCGAGACCATGGGCGACGCGGCGAAGGCCTTCGCCGAGGACGTGGTCGGCGGAACGTTCCCCCAGGAGGAGCACGCCTTCCACTGATGAGGTGAGCGGTACGGCAGCCCGTCGGCATCTCGCCGGCGGGCTGCCGCACACCGGCTCCAGGCGGACTGTCGGCTGCCTGTAGCCGGGCTGTAGGCCGCCTGTCGGTGTTTTGTCAGTGGCACCTGGTCCCATGGTGGGCATGACGCGAAACGACAAGAACCCCAACGCCGTGGAAGTACGGGGGCTGGTCAAGCACTACGGCGAGACCAAGGCCCTCGACGGTGTCGACCTGGACGTCCGCGAGGGAACGGTCCTCGGGGTCCTCGGGCCCAACGGGGCCGGCAAGACCACGCTGGTGCGCTGCCTCTCCACTCTGATCGCACCGGACGCCGGCACGGCGACCGTCGCGGGCTTCGACGTGGTCCGCCAGCCGCGGCAGCTGCGCCGCACCATAGGCCTCACCGGCCAGTACGCCTCGGTCGACGAGAAGCTCTCCGGCTGGGAGAACCTCTACATGATCGGGCGGCTTCTCGACCTCTCCCGCAAGGACGCCCGCCGCCGTGCGGACGAGATGCTGGAGCGGTTCTCCCTGACCGAGGCCGCCAAGAAGGCCGCCATGAACTACTCCGGCGGCATGCGTCGCCGGCTCGACCTCGCCGCCTCGCTGATCGGCAACCCGGCCGTGCTCTACCTGGACGAGCCGACCACGGGTCTGGACCCGCGCACGCGCAACGAGGTGTGGGACGAGGTCCAGCGACTGGTCGCCGAGGGCGCCACGGTGCTGCTCACCACCCAGTACATGGAGGAGGCCGAGCAGCTCGCCAGCGAGCTCACGGTCATCGACCGCGGCAAGGTCATCGCCAAGGGCAAGGTCGACGAGCTGAAGGCGCGCGTCGGCGGGCGCACCTTGAAGATCCGCCCCGTGGCCTCCTCGGACCTGCCGGGCATGGCCCGCGCGCTGGCCGAGGCCGGACTGGACGGCGTGGCCGGCACCCAGGCCGTTCCCGACGAGGGCGTGCTGCTGGTCCCGATCCTGAGCGACGAGCAGCTGACCGCCGTGGTCGGTCTGCTGGCCGCCCGCGGGTACGCGATCGCCGACCTCGGCACCTACCTGCCCAGCCTCGACGAGGTGTTCCTGGCCATCACCGGTCAGAAGCCCACCGCCGTCGAGGACTCCGTCCCCACCGAGAAGACCGAGGAGGTCGCGGCATGAGCACCGTAACCACGACGAAGCGCGCGCCCACGGCGCCCGGTCGGGCCCCGGTGGCCGCGCCCTCGGGCGAGGGCCGGATCGGCCTGCGGGCCAACCTGCGGCACATCGGCGCGCTCGTGCGCCGCAACGCGCTGCAGATCAAGCAGGACCCGGAGTCGATGTTCGACGTCGTGCTCATGCCCATCATCTTCACGCTGTTGTTCGTCTTCGTCTTCGGCGGCGCGATCTCCGGCAAGGGCAACCAGGAGGGCTACGTCAACTACGTGGTCCCGGGCCTCATGGCCATGATGGGCATGAACATCGCGATGGGAGTGGGCACCGGAGTCAACGACGACTTCAAGAAGGGTGTGATGGACCGGTTCCGGTCCATGCCGATCGCCCGTTCGTCGGTGCTCATCGCGAAGATCGTCGTCGAGATCGGCCGGATGATGGCCGCCATCGCGATCCTGCTCTGCGTGGGCTTCCTGCTCGGCCTGTCGATCAAGGGCCCGATCCTGGGGCTGTTCCTCGCCATCGGTCTGGCGGCCGTCTTCGGCGCCTCGCTGATGTGGATCTTCGTACTGCTCGGCCTCACCATGAAGACCGCGCAGGCCGTCCAGGGCATGGCGATGCTCGTCCTGATGCCGCTGCAGTTCGGCAGCTCGATCTTCGCCCCGCCGTCCACGATGCCCGGCTGGCTGCAGGCCTTCACGGACTACAACCCGCTGTCCAACCTGGCCGACGCCGCCCGTGCGCTGATCAACGGGACGCCCGTCGGAGACTCGGTGTGGATGACCCTGGTCTGGTCGCTGGTGCTCACGGCAGCCACCATGCCGCTCGCGGTCCGGAAGTTCCGCCAGAAGACCTGACCCGCGGACCGGTCCATTCCGGATCGCGTCCCGGACGGACACCGGCCCAAGGCCGGGTCAGATGAGGGCGGTGGCCTCCTCCAGGGAGAGGCCGCCGCCTTCGGCGTACGCCTTCTCGTAGGCGGCGTCGCCGAGCGCCGTCCGCGCCAGCCCCTCGGCGTGGGCGAAGTCCTCGCGTTCCGTGGTCACGGGGAAATGTCCGGGGGGCAGGTGCGCCCGGTAGGCGCCGAGCAGCCGGGCGGCGTCGTGCTCGCGCTGCGGGCCGACGAGCGAGACGAGCGAGACGAGCGAGACGGCCCCGGTCAGCAGGTACACCGCCGGCAGCTGCGGGGCGACCATCAGCACGAGCGGATCCTGGACCCTGCCCATGGCCTCGCGGGTCCGCACGAGAGCGTCCTCGTACAGGCCCTCCTGGTTGTCCAGCCAGCCGATCGTGGCGAGGAGGAACACGTCGAAGAGGGCGTACGCACCGAGCGCGAAGTCCTCGCGCAGCGCCTCAAGCTGGGCCCGGGCCTCGGCGGTCCGGCCGGTGCGGCCGAGGATGCCCGCGAAGAACATCCGGGCGGCGGGCATGGCCTCGTTGCCGAAGCGCTGAACGCTGGCGGTGATCTCCGTGAGGATCGCCTCGGCCTCCTCCGCCTCCCCGTTCTCGAACAGCGTCCCCGCCATCCGTACGCGCAACACCGTGACCTGGGCCTTGGCGCCCAGGCGTTCGGCGTGTTCGATCGCCGCCCGGAAGTCGTCGGCGGCCTGCGCGTACATACCGCGCTTCTCCCGGGACTCGGCGCGCGCGGACAGGGCCTCGGCGCAGCCCCAGGCGTCGCCGAGTTCTTGGAAGAGGGCCAGGCTCTCGTCGGCGTCGCGGGAGGCGTCGCCGGCCCAGTCGGCCCGGTTGGCGAAGATGTTGGCCCGGAGCTGGAGGGCCGAGGCGAGCTCCCAGCGGTATCCGAACGCACGGCAGGTCTCGACGGTCTCGTCCACGACGCGCTGGAGCAGCCCGGCGTCGCCCGCGATCATGACGGCGTAGATCCACAGGTTGGAGGGGGACCGGCAGGTCTGCGGCAGCCCGGGCCGGTAGGTGGCGAGCACGCCGTCGATCTGGGCGCGGACCTCGGGGGTGTCCCAGGTGGCGCTGTTCTGGTCGCGGGCGGCCAGCCGGATCAGCTGGACGCCGCGCCAGGCCTCGGTGAGCAGTTCGCCGGAGTAGGGCGGGGGCGTGTCGACGATCCGCTCGTGGACGGGCGCGGCGGGGGTGACGGGCGCCGCGAAGGGGTTGGGGCCGAGCGCGGCGGCCGCCTCGGACCAGTGCCGGGACTCGGTCGCCAGGTCGTGCATGTGCCAGTACCAGCCCAGCGAGTGGACGAGGCACAGCACCTCGCCGGCGTCCCGGGCGGCGACGGCGCGGCGCAGGGCGGTGCGCAGGTTCTCGTACTCGGTGGCGAGGCGCTCGGTCGCGGCCCGCTGGCCGTGGCCGCGCAGCCGGGGCTCGGTGGTGCGGGCCAGTTCGCGGTAGTGGACGAGGTGGCGGCGCTCGGTGTGCTCGCGGTCCCCTTCGGCCGCGGCGAGCCGCTCGGCGGCGTACTCACCGACGGTCTCCAGGAGGCGGTAGCGCATGCCGGAGCCGTCGGAGCCGGGGGCGGCGACGACGAGGGACTTGTCGACGAGGGAGCCGAGGACGTCCGCGGTGTCGTAGGAGGGGTCGGCGCAGACGGCTTCGGCGGCGGCGAGGTCGCAGCCGCCGGCGAAGACGGAAAGCCTGCGCAGGACGGCCCGCTCGGGCTCGTCGAGCAGGTCCCACGACCAGTCGACGACGGCGCGCAGGGTCTGCTGGCGCGGCAGCACGGTGCGGGCGCCGCTGGTCAGAAGCCGGAAGCGGTCGTCGAGCCGGTCGGCGATCTGGCGCGGCGTCAGCAGCCGCAGCCGGGCGGCGGCCAGCTCGATGGCGAGCGGCAGGCCGTCGAGGCGGCGGCAGATCTCGGCGGCCGCGGCCGGGTCGTCGTCGGTACGGAAGCCCGGCCGGGCGGCGGCGCCCCGGTCGCCGAGGAGCCGCAGGGCGACGGGGTCGGGCAGCGGCTCCACCGGGCGCAGGGACTCCCCCGGCACACCGAGGGGTTCGCGGCTGGTGGCCAGGATCTGCACGCCGGGGCAGCGTGCGAGGAGTTCCTCGGCCAGTTCGGCGGCCGCGCCGACGACGTGCTCGCAGTTGTCGAGCAGCAGCAGGAGCCGCTGCCGCGCGCAGTGCTCGGCGAGCCGGTCCAGGGGGCCGTCGCCGTTGCGGTCGGTCAGCGCCCGCAGTTCCTCGGCGGCGGCGCCGCGCAGCTTGGTCTCCCGGGCCCCGAGCGCGGCGAGCGTGGCCTCGGCGACGTCCTCCGGGTCGTCCACGGGGGCCAGCTCGACGAGCCACACCCCGTCGGGCCATCCGCCGTGCGCCGCGTGCGCCTCGGCGGCCTCCTGCGAGAGCCGCGTCTTCCCGGCCCCGCCGGGGCCGAGAAGCGTGACGAGCCGCGCCCGCGCGAGGTCGTCCCCGATGACGCGGATGTCGTCCTCGCGTCCGACGAAGGTGGTGAGCCGCGCCCGCAGATTGCCCTGGCCGGCTCCGGCGAGGGCGGCGGGGGGCGGGCCGTACCAGGGGGCGGCGGAGCCGGCGGCGGGCGGAGGCTGCGCCCCGGACCACGGCCCGACGCGCCGGAAGGCATCGTCGCCCGCGCCGGCCGGATACGGCTGAGTCCGGGCGCCGGGCCGGACGGGGGCGGCCGGTTCCGGGCGGACCGCGGCGCCGTACGGCCCGGGCGTGGGGCCGGCGGGGGCGGTGGGGGCAGCGGGGCCAGCGGCTCCCCAGGCGGCCTCCGCGCCCGCGCCCGGGCCGCGGGACTGCCCGGCTGCCCCGGAGACGCGGCCGTGTCCCGCAGCCGGGCCGGGTCCCTCGCCCGCGCCGGCCGGGTCGGCGACCTGGGGCTGCGCCCCTGCGTGCGCGGGCTGACCGCCGGAGGCGGGGGCGCCCGGCGGCCGGCCGCCGGGCGCGTACGAGGTCGCGGGCCCGGCCCCCGGCCCGGGGGCCGGCTGACTCAGGAGCTCGGGGTCCGGCGGACTGAGGAGTTCGGTGTGCAGGGCGCGCAGCGCGGGGCCCGGGTCCGTGCCGAGCCGGTCGGCGAGGTCCCGGCGGACGCCGTCGTAGGCGGACAGGGCCTCCGCCGGGCGGCCCGCGTCGCGCAGCGCACGAAGACGCAGCGCCTGCAGCGGCTCGTCCAGCGGCAGCTGCGCGCACAGCGCGGTCAGCTCCGGCAGGGACCGCTCGGCGTGGCCCAGCGCCAGGGCCGCGGCGAGCCGGCCGCGGCGCGCGTCCATCCGTACGGCCTCCCAGCGCGCGGACTCCGCGGCCGGGTCGGGCAGGTCCGCCAGCGCGGGTCCGCGCCACAGGGCGAGGGCCTCCTCGTAGAGGGCCATCGCCTCGGCCGGGTCCCGCTTCTCACCGGCGGCGCGGGCCAGCTGCTCGAAGCGGTACAGGTCGACGTCCTCCCGCTCGGCGGCCAGCTGGTAGCCGCCATCCGCGGAGCGCACGGCCGCGTGCCCCAGCGCCCGCCGCAGCCGGGCGACCAGCGCCTGCAGGGCCGCCGACGCGTCGGCCGGCGGGTCGCCGTCCCACACCTCGGCGATCAGCAGCCGGGCCGGCACCGCCCGCCCCGGCCGCAGCGCGAGCGCGGTCAGGAGTGCCCGCAGGCGCGCGCCGCCGACGGCGACGGGGGTCCCGTCGTCGTGGAGGGCCTGGGCGGAGCCGAGGATCGCGTAACGCATCGGCCCATTGTCTCCGGACCCGGCCCGGGACCCGAACCGTTTTCGTCCGGGTGCCCGGGATAGGTTTCCCCGCATGGGTCATCAGGGCAGCCGCAGCGAGCGGCGGATCAGTTCGGTATTCATAGGCATCGTCGCCGTCATGGTCGTCACCGGCTGGGCGGTGTGGACGGGGTACTCGACGAGCACCGGGCTCGCCGTCTTCCTCTCGGTGACGTCGGCGTGGATCGTCTCCCTCTGCCTGCACGAGTACGCGCACGCCCGCACCGCCCTGCACGGCGGCGACCTCTCGGTCGGCGCCAAGGGCTACCTCACGCTGAATCCGCTCAAGTACACGCACTGGCTGCTCAGCATCGTCCTGCCGGTGATCTTCGTGATCCTGGGCGGGCTGGGCCTGCCCGGCGGCGCCGTCTACATCGAGCACGGCCGGATCCAGGGGCGCTGGAAGCACAGCCTCATCTCGGCGGCGGGACCGCTCACCAACGTGGCCTTCGCCGTCGTCTGCACGGCGCCGTTCTGGCTGGACGCCCTCGACGGGGTGCCGATGCCCTTCCGTTTCGCGCTCGCGTTCCTGGCGCTGCTCCAGGTCTCGGCGGCGATCCTGAACTTCCTGCCGGTGCCGGGCCTGGACGGCTACGGGGTCATCGAGCCCTGGCTGTCCCACCGGGTGCGCCGCGAGGTGGAGCCGCTGGCGCCGTACGGTCTGATCGGCATCTTCGTGCTGCTGTGGATCCCGGGGGTCAACGCGGTCTTCTTCGACGCGGTGGAGGGCGTGCTGTCCGGACTCGGCGTGTCGGAGCTGGACTGGTGGTGCGGCCGCGACCTCTACCGCTTCTGGCAGGAGGGTGCCGGGGTCTGTGCCGTCCCGCTGGACTAGGGCGTCCGGCTCAGACCGCGTTGCGCGTGGCGGCGGCCTTCTCGGCCTTCGCCTTGCGCAGGTAGTACCAGGCCATGTTGGACGTGAGGCCCGCCAGCAGCACCCAGACGATCCCCAGGAAGCTGCCCTCCACGAAGGCGATGACGGCAGCGACGACCGCGAGGACGCAGACGACGACGGCGAAGACGGCAAGGCGGGGCATGGAAAGAGCTCCTCGGAAACACTGATCGGGGTCGAGCCTCACCAGTGTCCCCCATGCCCCGCAGTGCTGCCGTAAGGACGTCGCCGGGGCGTCCGGGCGGGCGTCCGGGCTCAGACGTCCGTGACGCGCAGGCCCGCGTGGGCCTTGTAGCGGCGGTTGGTGGAGATCAGGTTGGCGACCAGGGACTCGACCTGGTGGGCGTTGCGCAGGCGGCCGGCGAAGACGCCGCGCATGCCCGGGATGCGGGCGGCCAGGGCCTGGACGAGGTCCGTGTCGGCGCGGGATTCGCCGAGGACCATCACGTCGGTGTCGATCTCGTCGATCGACTCGTCCTGGAGCAGGACCGCCGAGAGGTGGTGGAACGCCGCCGTGACGCGGGAGCCGGGGAGCAGGGCGGCGGCCTGCTGGGCGGCGCTGCCCTCTTCCACCTGCAGGGCGTACGCGCCCTGCTTGTCGAAGCCCAGCGGGTTGACGCAGTCCACGACGAGCTTGCCGGCGAGATCCTCGCGGAGCGCTTCGAGGGTCTTGGCGTGGCCCTCCCACGGCACCGCGATGATGACGATGTCGCTGCGGCGCGCGCACTCGGCGTTGTCCGCGCCCTCCACACCGAGGCCCAGTTCGTCGGCGGCGCTCTGGGCGCGCTCGGCGGCGCGGGAGCCGATGATCACCTTCTGGCCGGCCCTGGCGAGCCGGTAGGCGAGGCCCCGGCCCTGGTCGCCGGTGCCGCCGAGGACGCCGACGACGAGGCCGGACACGTCCGGCAGGTCCCACGGGTCCTTGGCCGGCGGCTTCTGCGTGCTGTCTGAGGAAGTCATGGGGGCGAGGGTACTGCCGGGTAGGGCACAGTCGAAGGGGAGGGATCACGCAGGGAGCCGGGGATCCGCGGGACGGCGGGCGGCGCACGGCGGACGGGGGAGCCGGGGGCGAACCGCTCCCCCGTGTCCGTCGGATGGTGCAGGATGCCCGTCATGGACGCCGTGAGGGTCGCGCTGCTGCGCGAGGTGCTCGCCGGTACGCAGTGGCCGGGCGCCGCGCGCCGCTTCGCCGGGTCGCTGCGGCGGTCCGTCGTGCCGGCCGGGGGGAACCTGCTGCTGGTGGGGACCGAGCGCTACGAGCCCTGGCACCTGGCGGCGCACCTGGTGGACGAGGCCGCCTGGTCGGGTCTGCCGGAGCTGGCGCCGACGCTCGTACGCCACCGGGTGCGGCCCGGGGAGCCGCCGCACCTGTCGGTGGGGCTGGGCCGGCTGGAGGCGGCCCGGCGCGGGCACACGCTGCTGGTGGTGGCGCCCGGGGAGCCCGGCGAGCGCCTGCTGGAGCGCGTCCACGACGCGCGGCGCGCGGGGGTGACCGTCCTGTCCCTGGACGGCGGGGACCCTGAGCTGGGCGCGCTGGCGCATGATGCGCTGTCGGTGCCGGAGGGCGGCGCCGAACTGGATCTGGACACCGTGCAGCACCTGGTCAGCGCGGCGGCCGGGGAGAACAGCATGCCGGCGCAGCGGGGGCCGCGCCGGCTGAGGGACCGGCTGGCGCGGCTGGCCGATCAGTTGACCGCCCCGCCGCCCAGCCGCTGGTAGGAGCAGGAGCCCCCGGCCCACGGCCGCTCAGGGGGCCGTGCCTTCTTCTTCCTCGCGGCTCTTGTCGTTCCACTTCGGGTCGTTTTGCCATTCGAGGTTGCGTTCCTGCGCCGTTTCCATGGCGTGGCTCGCCTCCTCGGGGGTCTCGTACGGACCGAAACGGTCCTTCGCCGGGCACTCGGGGCCTTCCTCGACCTTGTTGTGGACCAGGCAGTAGTACCACTCGCCCGCTTTGCCCACCTGGCGCTTCTTGAACAGGGCCATCGTTGTCAGGCTCCTCTCGTTACCGCTCTCTGCCGCCATGCTGCCCCATCCCCGCTGGATACACTCGCTTGCATGTCTGGCCAGTCGCTGCTCGTACCAGGCGAGCTTTCCCCCGTCCGTTCCGTTCCCGGAAACATCCGCCGGCCCGAGTACGTGGGCAAGCCCGCGCCCACTCCGTACACCGGACCGGAGGTGCAGTCGGCCGAGACCATCGAGGCCATGCGCATCGCCGGCCGGATCGCCGCCCAGGCGATGGAAGAGGCCGCCAAGCTGATCGCGCCGGGGGTGACCACCGACGAACTCGACAAGGTCGCCCACGAGTACATGTGCGACCACGGCGCCTACCCCTCGACGCTCGGCTACCGGGGCTTCCCGAAGTCGCTGTGCTCCTCCGTGAACGAGGTCATCTGCCACGGCATCCCCGATTCCACCGTCCTGCGCGACGGCGACATCGTGAACCTCGACGTGACCGCGTACATCGGCGGGGTGCACGGCGACAACAACGCCACCTACCTGTGCGGTGAGGTGGACGAGGAGTCGCGGCTGCTGGTGGAACGCACCCGCGAGGCGCTGAACCGGGCCGTCAAGGCGGTCAAGCCGGGCCGCCAGATCAACATCATCGGCCGGGTCATCGAGTCGTACGCCAAGCGCTTCGGCTACGGCGTGGTCCGGGACTTCACCGGTCACGGCATCAATTCCTCGTTCCACTCCGGCCTGATCATCCCGCACTACGACAGCCCGCACGCCACCACCGTCATCGAGCCCGGGATGACCTTCACCATCGAGCCGATGCTGACCCTGGGCACCCACGAGTACGACATGTGGGAGGACGGCTGGACGGTCGTCACGAAGGACCGCCGGCGGACGGCGCAGTTCGAGCACACCCTGGTGGTGACGGACTCCGGGGCGGACATCCTGACCCTGCCGTAGCGGGGATTTTTTTCCCGACAGGACGTCGGGAACACATTGACTTAGGCAAGCCTAAGTAGGAGGATCAGGTGTGGCGGCACGGCCGCCACGCCTTTTTCCTCTTCCTGGAGGTCCGCCTTGGACGCCTTCTCTACGGTCATCCGCGTCGCGTCGCACGAGCAGCACACCGAGGCCGAGACGTCGACCTTCATGAGCGACCTGCTGGGCGGACGGCTCGGCGTGGACGCGTACACGCGCTACACCGAACAGCTGTGGTTCGTGTACCGGGCCCTGGAGGATGCCGCCGAGTCCCTCAAGGCCGACCCGGTGGCGGGCCCGTTCATCCAGCCCGAGCTGATGCGCGTCGCCGAGATCGAGCGCGACCTGGCGCACCTGCTGGGGCCGGACTGGCGCGAGAACGTCGTGGCGCTGCCCGCGACCCTGGCGTACGCCGCCCGCGTGGCCGAATGCGCGGCGCAGTGGCCGGGCGGGTACGTGGCCCACCACTACACCCGCTACCTGGGCGACCTCTCCGGCGGCCAGATCATCCGCGACAAGGCCGAGCGCACCTGGGGATTCGAGCGCAAGGGCGACGGCGTCCGGTTCTACGTCTTCGCGGACATCTCCAACCCGGCGGCCTTCAAGCGGACCTACCGCGAGCTGCTGGACGCGATCGCCGCGGACGACCTGGAGAAGCAGCGCATCATCGACGAGTGCAAGCGCGCCTTCGACTTCAACGGCGCGGTCTTCCGCGAGCTGGGCGAGCAGTTCTCGCTCAGTGCGTAGCCCTCGGGGGAGTTGTCCGGCGCAGTTCCAGGCGGAGTTCGGCCGGGAGGTCGGCGGGAGTTCGGCGGGAAAAGAGGGCCGGGCCCGGTGCACAGCGCACCGGGCCCGGCTTGTACGCGCTTGCCCCGTGCTTGCTACCCGGGGGTCGCCGGCCACCCCTAGGCGGTGTCCGGGTGCGCGATCCGGGCGAAGCGGACGCGGCCGCCGATCTCGATCGTGCCGTCGGGGTTGGGAGCGGTGAGGATCTGGGAGCCGGCGCCCTGGGTGATGTTGAGGGCGCGGTTCAGCTGGGCCGTCAGCAGGATCGCCGCCGAGCCGGTGGCCTCGTCCTCGGCGATGGCCCCGTCGGGGCGGCGCGGAAAGCCGCGGGCCCGTACACGGCCCGCCGTCTCGTCCTCCCAGGCCCAGGCGTACAGCCAGCCCTCGCCCGGCGGCGGGGCCGGCAGCGCTTCGACCTCGGCGACGGACGCGTACTGCTCGGTGCGCTTGCCCTCGACCCACTCGGGGCGGGCCGTGATCCAGGTGAACTCCCCGTCGTCACGGGCCCATACGGATCCGGCCGGCGGTTGGAGCTCCTCGATGTCCAGCAGCCAGGCGAGCCCGACCAGCGGATGCCCGGCGAAGGACATCCGCGTGCCGGGGGTGCGGATGTCGACGACGCCGCGTTCGGGGTCGTCGACGAACACCGTCTCGCTGTAGCCGAGTTCGGCGGCCAGAGCCTGCCGCGACGCGTCGTCGGGGCAGGACCGGCCGTCGCGTACGACACCGAGCAGGTTGCCGTGGCTGCCGTCACCCGCGCAGAAGACCCTCAACACATCGAGATCGTTCACGCGGAAATTCAAACACGGCTCAGACCTGGGCCGTGCGCCGCCTGCGCGCGAGGAACACCGCGCCGACGCCGGCCGCGACGGCCGCGCCGGAGGTGGTGAGCAGGGCCGTCGCCGGGATCTCGGCGCCGGTGGTGGCGAGGTTGCCGCCGACGGTACCGCCGCCCACGGTGCCTCCCACAGTGCCGCCCGTACCGGCGGTGGTGGCGCCCGTGCTGCCGCCCGTACCGCCGGTGATGGCCCCGGTGGTCGGCAGGACGGCGTCCTTGTCCACCGCCACGGAGAAGGTGACCGGGTCGATCGCGTCGCCCGCCTTGTACAGGGAGCCGGTGGTGTCGTTGGCGAAGGCCGCGGCGCCCTCGGCGGTGAAGGCCGCCGGAACCGCGTTCAGCACCAGCACGCCGCCCTTGGTCTTGTAGTCGGTCTTGGAAAGGTCGAGCGTCGCGAAGGGAACGGCCGCCTTGCTGCCGGCGGCGTTCTTGACGTCCAGGTACAGGGTGCCGGTCTTGCCGGTGGCGTCGACGCGGGGGTTGGCGAAGGTCATGTCTATGCCGTGGGCCGCGTACCGGAAGCGGAGGTTGCCCTCGAAGGAGGCGTTCAGCTTCTGCTTCTTGACGTCCAGCTCGCCCTTGCCGAAGGCGAAGTCGAAGAGGTCGCCGTTCTTGCCCGCCCCGCCGGCCGGGGTGATCGAGCCCGCGCTCAGCACGTACGTGCGGAAGGACTTCTTCACACCCCATGTCAGCTTGCCGCTGAGGACCCTCTGCACGCCGTCGGCCGGAGGCTCGGGCTGCTTGGTGGGCGCCGTCGGGGTGGGCACGGTGTTGCTCGGGGTCGGCTGCGTCGGCGTGGGCTTGGTCGGGGTCGGGACGGGCTTCTCGAACTCCAGCTTCGCGGTGAGCGGGTCGCCCGTCTTGCCCTCGTAGCCCGGAGAACCGAACGCGTCCGCGGCCTCCTTGGTGAGCTTGGTCTCCAGGTTGGTCATCGACTGGCCGCCGAAGGCCACCGTGGCCAGCGGTACGTCCTGGGCCGTGGCGCCGCCCTTGGTGACGTCCGCGGTGAGCTTCCTGGTGCCGGTGTCGATGCGGATGTCCGAGAGCTTGACCTCGAAGCCGTGGCCGGTCGGCGGGGCGGGCGAGGAGAAGGTGACGCTGCCCTTGAAGGCCGCCTTCACCACGTGGCCGCCGGCCGGGTCGTACTGACCCGTCGGCTCGACGAACCTCAGGGTGCCGTCGTCGTTCTGCCGGGCGCCGTCCGCGACGGTGATGGTGCCCTTGGCCATGCCGGTCACGTAGGCGCGGTAGCCGGCGAGCACGCCCCAGTCGAGGGAGCCACCGGTGATCTTCAGCGGTTCGGTGGGCGGCCCGCCCGCCGCGGTGGCGGGCAGTGCGAGGGCGGTGGCGCCGAGCGCGGCGGCGGTCAGGACGGCGGCCGCGAGGGAGATGGGGCGGCGGATGGGCGACATGGCTGGGGACTCCTGAGGGAACAGACGGGGGAAGGAGGATGGGGCTCTACTGCGGTGCGTCGGTGGGCGCTGTATCGGGGGCGGCCGCTTCCGGGCCCGGGGCCGGGGCCACTGCCGGGGCCGCCGGGGCCGCTGCCGTACGCCGCTTGCGGACCACCAGGAAGGCGCCGCCGCCGGACAGGACCAGGACGGCGACGGCCAGGGCGATGAGGAGCCCGGTGTCGAAGGACCGGCCGGCCTTCGCGGTGGGAGCGGGCTCGGCGGCCGGCGACGCGGGCGAGAGCGAGGGCGAGGCCGTGGAGCCCAGGTCGGGCAGGGCCGGCAGTTGCGCGGTGGCGTCCAGGGCGATCGCGAGGGAGACGGGGTCCATCTCGGTGCCGGCCTTGTACATGGAGTTGAAGGCCTGGGAGCCGCCCTCGGTGAGGGTGGCGGGGGCCTCGGTCAGCGTGGCGAGCTTGCCCTCGGTCTTCAGGCCCTTGGCGTCGAACTCCACCAGCGCGACGGCGTTCTTCGTCTCGCCGCCGGTGGTGACGTCCGCGGACAGGACGCCCTTGCCGTTCTCCACCTTCACGCCGACCTTGCCGAGCCTCAGGTCCAAGTGCGCGCCGGTGAACCGGACGGTGCCGGCGAAGGCCGCGTCAAGAGTGCCTTTCGCGCTGTCGTACGCGCCCTTGCCCTGCGGGAAGCGGAACAGCGCGCCACCGTCCTGGGCGCCCTCGGCGAGGGTCCATCCGCCCTGGCCGACCGACCCGGTGACGTACTCGCGGAAGGTGCGGCGCACCCCCCAGTCGACGGCGGCGTCGGCGAAGGCGCCCTGCGCCTGCGGGGCTTCGGCCGTGGCGTCCGGCTGAGCGGGCGCCGACGGCGAGGGCTGCGCGGAGGGGGCGGCCTTGACGTCGGCGGACAGCGAGACGGGATCGAGCTGCGCACCGGCCGCGTAGTACCCGGCGAAGGCCTTGGCGCCTTGGACGGTGAGGGTGGCGGGGATGTTCGTGAGGGTCAGCGGGCTTACTCCGCCCTTCATGTCGACGCCGCCGAGGCCGAGCGTCGCGAAGGGCACCCGCGACTGCTGGCCGACCGCGCCGGTGTCCTTGGCCTTGCTGGAGACGTCGACGTACAGGGTGCCGTTGCCGCCGCTGATCTTGACGGTGGGATTGCTGACGGTCATGTCCAGCTCGTGGACTCCGTCGGGCTTCTGATGGCCCTGGAAGGTCACACCGCCCGAGTAGGAGGCCTCGAAGGTGCCGGCGTCCGGGTCGTAGGAGCCGGCGGCCGAGTGGAAGCGGAACAAGCTGCCGCCGACCGTGGCGGCCCCGTCCTTCAGCTTGAAACTGCCTTTCGCGACCGGACCGGTGACATAACTCTGGAAAGACGATTTGATGCCCCAGTCGAGCCGACCCCCCTGTACGGTGCCCGCGCGGGCCGCGGTCGCCGGGAGCAGCGCCCCCAGCAGGGCCGCCAGCAGGGTGACGGCGAACGCACGGACGGGTCTCGTGGGCATGAATGCCCCCTCCAAGGTCTAGCAAGCAAGGTTAGGCTAACCTAAGCTACATCCCGGCCGGATGAGAACCCCCCGGTCTCCAGAACCTTCAGTCGGACGACCAGGACGGTGCCTTCGTGCCTACGCCCGCCGCGTCACACCGCTTTCCCCGCCTCGCCCTTGCCGTGGCAGCACTGGCCTGGGCGCTGACGGCCTGCGGAGGCACGGCCACCACCCCGGGCGCATCCGCCCCCACCCGGGCCGCCGCGCCGGACCGGGTGGAGCCGCTCCCCGCGGTGCCCGTACCCGCCCTGCCGGTGACCGTGCCCTCGGCCGACGGCGCCCAGGTCACCGTCGCCTCCGCGGACCGGGTGGTCCCGCTGACCGGCAGCCTCAACGAGATCGTCCACACGCTGGGCCTCGGCGGGCAGGTCGTCGCCCGGGACATCACCGCCACCTTCGAACAGGCCGCCCAGCTGCCGGTGGTGACGCGTGGCCACGACGTCTCCGCGGAGAGCGTGCTCTCGCTGCGCCCGACGCTGGTGCTGGCGGAGACCACGAGCGGTCCCGCAGAAGCGATTCAGCAGATCCGCGACGCCGGCATCCCGGTCCTGGTCATCGCTCCCGCCAAGGCACTGGACGACGTACCGAAGCGGATCGACGCGGTGGCCTCGGCGCTCGGCGTCAAGGAGGCGGGCACCCAGCTGAACCAGCGCACCGCCGCCCGGATCGCCGCCGCCCGCAAGGACATTCCGGCCGCTTCGCAGAAGCAGCCCCGGGTGGCCTTCCTGTACTTGCGCGGCACCGCGTCCGTCTATCTCCTCGGCGGATCGGACTCCGGCGCCGCCTCCCTGCTGGAGGCGGCCGGTGCGGTCGACACCGGCAAGGAGTCCGGGCTCGGCAAGGACTTCACCCCGATCACCAGCGAAGCCCTGGCGGCCGCCGCGCCCGACGCGATCCTCGTCATGTCCAAGGGCCTCGAATCGGTCGGCGGCGTCGACGGCCTGGTCAAGATCCCGGGCGTCGCGCAGACCCCGGCCGGCATGGACCGCCGGGTGGTCACCGTCGACGACGGCGTCCTGCTCAACTACGGCCCGCGCACCGACCAGGTGCTGTCCTCGCTGATCGCCCAGCTCTACGGCAAGGCCGCCTGAGGTGCCCCTCCACGACCCCGAAACCACACGAACCCCCCACGTGCCCGCCCCCACCGGTTCCGACGAGGCGGGGAGCACGCCGGGGCGATCCCCGCAGGGCACCACCGGCCCGAACACAGAACCGCCAACGGGCCGGCCTGCCACCACCAACCGGACCCCGACAGGCAACCCGGCCACCGGTTCCGACGGGGTCGGAAGTGTGCCGGGGCGATCCCCGAAAGGCACCACCGGCCCGAACACAGAACCGCCAACGGGCCGGCCTGCCACCACCGGCCCAACCCCGACAGGCAATTCGGCCACCGGTTCCGACGGGGTCGGAAGTATGCCGGGGCGATCCCCGAAAGGCGCCACCGGCCCGAACACAGAACCGCCAACGGGCCGGCCTGCCACCGCCAACCGGACCCCGACAGGCAACCCGGCCACCGGTTCCGACGCGGTCGGGCGTGTGCCGGGGCGATCCCCGCAGGGCGCCGAACGCACTTCCGCCCAGCTCTCCGACCCCCCGCCACGTTCGGCGCCCGAGGAGACGCCCCGGCGCGCGCACGGCCCCGGCGGAACCGGCCCCACCACGGCCCCCTTGCCCGAGGCAGCCGGCCCCGCCACCGCCGAAGCCACCGCCGAACCCTACAAATCCGCCGAACCCGCCGAACCCGGCCTCGCCAAGCCCCGCCGCAGGCAAACGGCTCCGCTGCTCACCGCCGCGCTCCTCACCACCCTGCTCCTGCTCGCCCTGCTCTCCGCAGGAGTCGGCGCCTACGACATCCCCCTCGGCGACGTACTCGGCTCCGTCCAGCACCGCCTGGGCCTCGGCGGCACCCCCCTCGACCGGGTCGGTGAGAGCGTGCTGTGGAACGTACGCCTCCCCCGCGTCGCCCTCGCCCTGCTCGTCGGCGCCTGCCTCGGCTGCGCGGGCGCGCTCATGCAGGGCGTCTTCGGCAACCCGCTCGCCGAACCCGGCGTCATCGGGATCTCGGCCGGCGCCGCCGTCGGCGCGGTCGCCGCCATCAGCCTCGGCCTCAGCTTCTTCGGCAACTGGACCATCACCGTCTGCGCGTTCGTCGCGGGCCTGATCACCGTCAGCTCCGTCTACCTCCTCTCCCGCAACGGCGGGAGGACCGAGGTCGTCACCCTCATCCTCACCGGTATCGCCGTCAACGCCTTCGCCGGCGCCCTCATCGGCCTGTTCGTCTTCTTCGCGGACAGCGGCCAGGTCAACCAGATCACCTTCTGGCAGCTCGGCTCCCTCGCCCAGGCCACCTGGCCCAAGGTGCTCGCCGTCCTCCCCTGCGCCCTCGCCGGCCTGCTCATCGCCCCCTTCTACGCCCGCCGGCTCGACCTCCTCGCGCTCGGCGAACGGCCCGCCCGCCACCTGGGCATCGACGTGGAGCGGCTGCGCCTCGCCCTCATCCTGGTCGTCGCGCTGCTCACCGCCGCCGCCGTCGCCGTCGCCGGTGTCATCACCTTCATCGGCCTCCTCGTCCCGCACCTTCTGCGCATGGCCAACGGCCCCGGCCACCGCTTCCTGGTCCCCGGCAGCGCCCTCGCCGGCGCCGTCGTCCTGGTCGCGGGCGACCTCGCCGCCCGCACCCTCGCCCAGCCCGCCGAGCTGCCGCTCGGTGTACTGACCGCCCTGATCGGCAGCCCGTTCTTCTTCTGGATGCTGCGCCGCACCCGCCGCAAGCAAGGAGGCTGGGCGTGACCGGCAGGCTGAGCGGATTGCTCACCCGCACGCGCAGGACCGTCCCGGCCCGGCCCGGCCCGGGTGACGCCTTCGCCGAAATCGAGGCCCTGCACGTCCGGCTCGGGGAGCGCGAGGTCCTCGCCGGCATCGACCTGACCGCCCGCGCCGGTGAGGTGCTGGCCTTGGTCGGCCCGAACGGGGCCGGCAAGTCCACGCTGTTGGCCGCCCTCGCCGCCGACCTGCCCGCCGCCTCCGGGCAGATCCGGATCGACGGCCGCCCGGTGGGCGACTGGAGCGCCCCGGATCTCGCACTGCGCCGCTCCGTCCTGCCCCAGTCGGCCGCGCTGTCCTTCCCCTTCCGGGTGGAGGAGGTCGTACGGATGGGCCGCGCGCCCTGGGCCGGCACCCCCTGTGCCGAGGACGACGACCGGGCGGTGGCCACCGCCATGGCCGCCACCGAGGTCACCGACTTCGCCGCGCGCCCGTTCTCCGCCCTTTCCGGCGGTGAGCGGGCGCGGGTCGCGCTGGCCCGCGTACTGGCCCAACGGGCCCCGCTGTTGCTGCTCGACGAGCCCACCGCCGCCCTCGACCTGCGCCACCAGGAACTCGTGCTGCGCATCTGCCGGGAGCGGGCGGAGGCCGGTGACGCGGTCGTCGTCGTCCTGCACGACCTGGGGCTGGCCGCCGCCCACGCGGACCGGGTCGCCGTCCTGCACGACGGGCGGATCGCCGCGGAGGGCCCGCCCGCCGAGGTGTTCGAGGACGCGCTGCTCAGCCGGGTCTACCGGCAGCCGGTGGAAGTGCTCCCGCACCCCCGCACCGGGGCCCCGCTCGTGGTCCCCGTACGCGCGGCCGCGCCGTCCGAACCGGCCGCGCCGGTCGCACCGTCCGAACCAGCCGCACCGTCCTGACCGTCCGAACCCGCCGAACCAGCCCCCCCGAACCGTGGCCCGCCGACCCGGGTTTGACCGCGATTTGACCGGCCCATGGGGTGGCCGTGGAGGGCCCGTGACGGCTCCGTGTCCGGCCCGGAAACGTGAGAGCCGAATCACTGTACGGGTGGGTATGCGTCAGGTAAGCCTCGGTTAAGTTAGGTCCGCCTCACCGGCCTCTCCCCGCTCGGGACGGCCCTTCGTCCGACGCCCAGGAGCCCGCCATGCGCCCCGCCCGCCTCACCGTCATCGCCGCAGCCTCCGTGGCCGCCGCTCTGACCGCCGTCACCGGCTGCTCCCAGAAAAGCGACGCGGGCGGCGACGGCGCGATCAAGGTCGCGGCCTCCGACAGCGCCTGTGACGTGTCGAAGACGGAGTTCCCGTCGGGCAAGGTGCAGATCGACGTCGAGAACAAGGGCTCCAAGGTCACCGAGGTCTACGTCCTCTTCCCGGACGCCCGCATCGTGACCGAGCGCGAGAACATCGGCCCCGGCACCAAGGCCTCCATCACCGCCGAGATCAAGGCGGGCGACTACGAGATCGTCTGCAAGCCCGGCATGAAGGGTGAGGGCATAGCCCAGAAGGTCAAGGCCACCGGCGGCCAGGGCGGCGAGCAGAAGCGCAGCCCCGAGATGGACGCCGCGGTCGCCGCCTACCGCGCGTACGTGGTCACGCAGGCCGAGGAGACCCTCCCCAAGGCGCAGGCCTTCGCCGACGCGGTCAAGGCCGGCGACATCGAGGCCGCGAAGAAGGCGTACGCGCCCTCCCGCATCGGCTGGGAGCGCACCGAGCCGGTCGCCGAGTCCTTCGGCGACATCGACCCGAAGGTCGACGTCCGCGAGGACGGCCTGGAGGCCGGCCAGGACCCCGCGAAGGACTGGACCGGCTGGCACCGCCTGGAGAAGGCCCTGTGGGCCGACAACGCGATCGGCGACGCGGAGAAGACGCTCGCCGACACCCTGATGGCGGACCTGACCGACTGGCAGAAGAAGGTCGGCCAGGCGGAGATCACCCCCACCTCGATCGCCAACGGCGCCAAGGAGCTCCTGGACGAGGTCGCCACCGGCAAGGTCACGGGTGAGGAGGAGCGGTACTCCCACACCGACCTGGTCGACTTCAAGGCCAACGTCGAGGGCGCGCAGAAGGCGTACGAGCTGCTCAAGCCGATCGCCTCGAAGAACGACCCGGAGCTGGCGAAGCAGCTCGACGCCCAGTTCACGGCTCTGAACACGCTGCTGGACAAGTACCGCGCGGACAAGACCTCCTACGAGTTCACCTCGTACGACAAGGTCGGCGAGGCGGAGCGCAAGGAGCTCTCGGACGGCGTCAACGCGCTCGCCGAGCCGCTCTCCAAGCTCGCCGCCGCGGTCGCGAAGTAACGGGCGGGGACGGAAGCAGGCGGGAGGGCACGATGACCGAGTCGGGGTCGGAGTCGGAGTCGAGGTCGGAGATGACTGCTCGGCAGCAGCCGCGGCAGGACGGCGGCGAGTCCGCGGTGACGCCTGCTGCGACGTCCGCGGCGACATCCGCGGCGACATCCTCGCCCTCGCGGCGCGCGGTGCTGGGCTGGGGCGGGGCCGGGCTCGCGCTCGGCGCCGCCGGGGCCGGCGGCGCGGCGGTGGCCTTCGGCGGCCGCTCGGACATGGTGTCGGCGGCCGCCGCCGGGGCGGCCGTACCGTTCCACGGCGAGCACCAGGCCGGTATCGCGAGCGCCGTGCAGGACCGCCTGCACTTCGCGGCCTTCGACGTGAAGACGAAGGACCGCGCGGAGCTGATCGCGCTCCTCAAGGAGTGGACTGCGGCGGCCCGGCTGATGACGGCCGGTCAACCGGTCGGCGAAGGCGGCTTCGGCGGCCTCCCGGAGGCCCCGCCGGACGACACGGGCGAGGCGCTGGGCCTGAAGGCCTCCCGGCTCACCCTGACCATCGGCTTCGGGCCGGGCCTGTTCGCCAAGGACCGCTTCGGCCTGGAGGGCAGGCGCCCCGAGGCACTGGTGGACCTGGAGCTGTTCCCCGGCGACAACCTGGACCCGGCCCGCTCCGGCGGCGACCTCTGCGTCCAGGCCTGCGCCGACGACCCGCAGGTCGCCGTGCACGCGATCCGCCAGCTGGCCCGCATCGGGTTCGGCAGGACGGCGGTGCGCTGGTCGCAGCTGGGCTTCGGCAAGACCTCGTCGACCACGCCCGACGAGCAGACCCCGCGCAACATGATGGGCTTCAAGGACGGCACCCGGAACATCTCGGGCAGCGACAGGGCCGCTCTGGACCGGCACGTGTGGGTCGGCGCGGGCGACGGCAGCGACTGGCTGACCGGCGGCTCGTACCTGGTGGCCCGCCGGATCCGGATGAACATCGAGACCTGGGACCGCACCCCCCTCGGGGAGCAGGAGGACATCTTCGGCCGCGACAAAGGCGAGGGCGCCCCCGTCGGCAAGTCCAAGGAGCGCGACGAGCCCTTCCTCAAGGCGATGAAGCCGGAGGCGCACGTCCGCCTCGCGCACCCGGACACCAACAACGGTGCGACGATCCTGCGCCGCGGCTACTCCTTCACCGACGGCACGGACGGTCTGGGCCGCCTCGACGCGGGCCTGTTCTTCCTCGCCTACCAGCGCGACGTCCGCAAGGGCTTCATCCCGATCCAGCGCAGCCTGGCGAAGTCCGACGTCCTCAACGAATACATCCAGCATGTGGGTTCGGCCGTCTTCGCCGTCCCGCCGGGCGTCCGCGACCAGGACGACTGGTGGGGCCGGACGCTGTTCGCGTAGTCCCCGCCGGAGAGGAAGAACCGCCGTGTTCGGCAACTATCTGATCGGCCTGCGCGAGGGGCTGGAGGCCAGCCTGGTCGTCTGCATCCTCGTCGCGTACCTGGTGAAGACCAAGCGCCGGGACGCCCTGCGTCCCGTGTGGCTCGGCATCGCGATCGCCTGCGCGATCTCGCTCGGCTTCGGCGCGATGCTGGAATTCGGCACCCAGGAGCTGACCTTCGAGGCGCAGGAGCTGCTGGGCGGCAGTCTGTCGATCGTCTCCGTGTGCCTGGTGACGTGGATGGTCTTCTGGATGAAGCGCACCGCGCGCCATCTGAGGGCCGAGCTGCACGGCAAGCTCGACGCGGCGCTGGCCATGGGCACCGGGGCGCTGGTCGCCACCGCCTTCCTGGCCGTCGGCCGCGAGGGGCTGGAGACCGCGCTGTTCGTGTGGGCGTCGGTACGGGCCAGCGGCGAGGGCTCCTCGACCCCGCTGATCGGCGTGCTGCTGGGCATCGCCACGGCGATCGTGCTGGGGTACCTCTTCTACCGGGGCGCCCTGAAGATCAATCTGGCGAAGTTCTTCCAGTGGACCGGCGGGATGCTGGTGATCGTGGCGGCGGGCGTGCTCGCGTACGGGATCCACGACCTGCAGGAGGCCCGCTTCCTGGGCGGCCTCGCCGACAAGGCCTTCGACGTCAGCGGCGCCGTCCCGCCGGACAGCTGGTACGGGACCGTGCTCAAGGGCGTCTTCAACTTCCAGCCGGACCCCACAGTCCTGCAGCTCACGGTGTGGGTGCTCTACGTGGTCCCGGTGCTGGTGCTGTTCTTCGCCGACCGCCGCCGCCCGGCCGTCGCACAGGCGCAGCCCGCGGACGCCACGCCCGCCGGCTGACCGGTTGACCGGCTGGCCTGCTGACGTGCTGACGTGCTGACGTGCTGGACGAACGACCGGCAGGACGAACGAGCGGAAGACCGGCGGGCCGGTTGGGGTGACCGCCCGCAGGCCGTCATCACAGCCGGTCGACGGGTCCGGAGTGGAGCGGGACGCGGACGCCGGTGAAGGCCGCGCGGTCCCGGTCCGGGGTGTCCGTGAAGAAGTCCGCCACCACCACCTTGTCGAAGCCCGGGGCGTCGGTGGCCAGCGGATCCCCGGGGGTTCCGCCCACCAGCACCGTGCCGGGCAGCTGCGCGAAGCCGGCCGCCTCGTAGAACGGCGCCAGCGGCCGGTCGCAGCTGAACAGCGCCACGTCCACGGCCCGGTCCGCCGCCGGCTCCGCGCGCGCCGCGGCCACGAGCCGGCCGCCGTGTCCGCGGCCCCGCAGCTCCGGCCGGGTGACGACCGCACTGAGTCCGGCCGCCCGGTACGTCCGCCCCGCGAGCGGGATCTCCTTGTACAGCAGGGCCAGCGAGGCGGCCACCACCCCGGCCGCGTCGACCAGCAGCATCACCCGCGGGACGAGCGCCGGGTCATGACCCGGCGTCGACCCCGGCCACACGTCCGCCTCCAGCGCCGCGAGCCGGCGGGCCGGCGCCACGGGCACGTCCGCCTCGGCGAATCCGAGCACCCGCATGCCGCGGCTCACCTCCAGCCTCCGCCGAGGACCCGCGGGCGCGTCACCGCGGCCGGGGCTCCTCCAGGGACCCCGCTATCCCCACGCGCCGGACGAGCCGGATTCGGCGCACGCCGTCCGCGGGGACATTCCAGCCCCGCCGGCGCTTGAGGCGCGGGCGTCCGGGGGCGGAGCCCCTGGCGGTGGCACCGCACGGGCTCGGCCCCCGCCGGTGTACGCGCTCACGCGATCCGTACGCCCTCTCCGCCCACCCGCACGCGCGGGTCGCCGTCGCGCAGTTCCACCGTGAGCACGCCCGGGCGGCCCAGGTCCTCGCCCTGGTGGAGGGTCAGCACGGCGTCCGCCGGCACCAGGCCGAGTTCCCGCGCGTACGCACCGAAGGCGGCCGCGGCGGCTCCCGTGGCGGGGTCCTCCACGACGCCTCCGACCGGGAAAGGGTCCCGTACGTGGAACTGCGCCGGGCCCGCCCGGTACACCAGCTGCACCGTGGTGAGGTCCAGGCGCCGCATCAGGGCCTCCAGCCGGGCGAAGTCGTACGCGAGGTCCGCGAGCCTGGCCCGGGTGGCCGCGCCGAGCACCAGGTGCCGAGCCCCGGCGTAGGCGATCCTGGGCGGGAACGCCGGGTCCAGGTCGGTCTGCGGCCAGTCCAGCGCGGCCAGTGCCTCGGCGAGGTCGGCCGCGCCGATGTCCTCGGTGTGCGGCTCGACGCTGGTCAGCGTGGCCCGCAGCCGTCCGTCCTGCGAGGTGACGGACACCGGCACGGTCCCCGCCCGGGTGGCGAACAGGAGCTCCCCCGGCCCGATCCGCTCCGCGAGCGCCACGGCGGTGGCCACGGTCGCGTGCCCGCAGAAGGGGACCTCCGCCTTCGGGCTGAAGTAGCGCACCGTGAAGGACCGGCCCTGCTCGCCGCCGAGGTCCTCGGGCGGCGCGGTGAGGAAGGCCGTCTCGCTGTATCCCAGCCCGGCGGCGATCTCCCCCATCGTCTGCGCGTCCAGCCCGGCCGCGTCGAGCACGACCCCGGCGGGGTTGCCGCCGTCCGGGTCGCGGGAGAAGGCGGTGTAACGCAGTACCTCGATATCGGTCATGTGGTCATGATCGGCTCCGTGCCCGCGCTCTGGCAACGGGGTTCCGGGCACGGCTCAGCCGCGGCCGATGTACGGCATCGACGTCGCCATCACCGTCGCGAACTGCACGTTCGCCTCCAGCGGGAGGTCCGCCATGTGCAGGACGGTGCGGGCCACGTCGGCGGCGTCCATCACCGGTTCGACGGCCAGCTGCCCGTTGGCCTGGAGGATGCCGGTCTGCATCCGCTCGGTCATCTCGGTCGCCGCGTTGCCGATGTCGATCTGGCCGCAGGCGATCCGGTACGGCCGCCCGTCCAGCGACAGGGACTTCGTCAGGCCGGTCATCGCGTGCTTCGTCGCGGTGTAGGCGATGGAGTGGGGGCGCGGCACGTGCGCCGAGATGGAGCCGTTGTTGATGATGCGGCCGCCCTGCGGGTCCTGCTGCTTCATCTGCCGGAAGGCGGCCTGCGCGCAGAGGAAGGACCCGGTCAGGTTGACGTCCACGACCGAGCGCCAGGCCTCGTAGGTGAGGTCCTCCAGCGGGACCCCACCCGGCCCGAAGGTGCCCGCGTTGTTGAAGAGCAGGTCGAGGCGTCCGTACCTGGCCCGTACTGACTCGAACAGCGCAGCCACGTCGTCCGGGGCGCTCACGTCCGCCCGTACGCAGAGGACGTCCGCGCCGTCCCCGGCCGCCTTGGCGGTCTCCTCCAGCGGCTCGGTCCGGCGGCCGGCCACGGCCACGGCCCAGCCCGCCGCGGCCAGGGTCAGCGCCACGGAGCGGCCGATGCCGGAGCCGGCGCCGGTCACCACGGCGATCTTCTTCGTACTTTCGTCCATGGGGCCGCAGGGTACGTCACAGCGCGCTCCGGTCCCGGGACGTTCCGATTGCTGAGAGCATGGGCCGGTCAGGGGTGCACCAAAGCAGATGAGAAGACTGGAGTTCCGCATGCCGGAGAGAGGCCCCGCGACGGCACCCTCGCACGACTCGTCGCCCGAATCGCCCTCCCCCACCACCACGGCGCCCCTGACGGCCGCACGCCGCACGGGCCTGCTCGTCACCTTCGTACTCGGCGGGCTCTCCGCCCTCCCGCCGCTGTCCATGGACATGTACCTGCCGGCCCTGCCGCAGGTCACCGACGTCCTGAACAGCCCGGCCGCGACGATCCAGCTCACCCTCACCGCCTGCCTCGCCGGCATGGCCCTGGGCCAGCTCGTCATCGGCCCGATGAGCGACCAGTGGGGCCGCCGCCGGCCCCTGCTCGCCGGCATGGTCGTCTACGTCCTGGCGACCGCGATATGCGCCCTCGCCCCGACCGCGGAGCTGCTGATCGCGTTCCGGCTGCTCCAGGGCCTGGCCGGCGCCGCCGCCGTCGTCATCGCACGGGCCGTCGTACGCGACCTGTACGACGGTGACGAGATGGCCCGCTTCTTCTCCACCCTGATGCTCATATCCGGGGCCGCCCCGATCGTCGCCCCGCTCATCGGCGGCCAGGTCCTCCGCTTCTCCGACTGGCGCGGGGTGTTCGTCGTCCTCACCGCCGTCGGCGCCGTGCTCACCCTGCTGGTCTGGCGCGGCCTCGGCGAGACCCTGCCGCCCGAGCGGCGGCACACCGGCGGCGTCGGCTCCGCCCTGCGGACCATGCGCGGGCTGCTCGGCGACCGCGTGTTCACCGGCTACACCCTGACCGGCGGCTTCGCCTTCGCCGTCCTCTTCTCCTACATCGCCGCCTCCCCCTTCGTGATGCAGGAGATCTACGGGGCTTCGCCGCAGTCCTTCGCCCTGCTCTTCGGCCTCAATTCCGTCGGCCTGATCGGCGTCGGCCAGATCAACGGCAAGCTGCTGGTCGGCCGGGTCAGCCTGGACAAGACCCTGGCCGTCGGACTCGCGATCGTCTTGACCGCAGCGGTGTCCCTGCTGCTGATGTCGACCGGGGTGTTCGGGGAGGTCGGGCTGATCCCGGTCGCCGCGGCGCTGTTCGTGCTGATGTCGGCGATGGGCATCGTCCTGCCGAACACCAACGCACAGGCCCTGATGCGGACCCCGCACGCGGCCGGTTCGGCCTCCGCACTGCTCGGCACCTCCTCGTTCCTGGTCGGCGCGATCGCCTCACCGCTGGTGGGAATCGCGGGCGAGGACACGGCCGTGCCGATGGCAGTGGTCCAGCTGGCCTGCTCCCTTCTGGCCCTGAGCTCCTTCCTCTTCCTCTGCCGCCCATGGCAGACCCGAAGCGATTCGATCACCTGAGGCCCTCCCCCGGCCCCGCCAACCCCGGCCCCGCCGGCGTTTGAGGCGCGGGGCCCGGGGCTGAGCCCCGATCGTTCGGCCCCGCCGGGGTCGGGGGCTGGACCCCGGACCCCGGCGCAGCTTCGGCCCACCCGGCGCGCGCCGTAAACTTCCCAGGTGAACGCCTTCGCCCCCACCCCCGCCGAGACCCTCCGCACCGCCCTCGGCGGCCTCCTCGACGGCCTCCCCCCGAAGCAGGCCGTGGCCGCCGTCGAGCGGCTCATCGCCAGCTACCGGGGGCAGACCCCCACCGACACACCCGTGCTGCGCGACCGCTCCGACGTGGCCGCGTACGCGGCGTACCGGATGCCGGCCACCTTCGAGGCCGTACGGGCCGCGCTGGACGGGCTGGCTCAGGCGGCGCCCGGCTGGGCACCGCGCTCGCACGTGGACGTGGGCGGCGGAACGGGCGCCGCGACCTGGGCGGTGGACGCCACGTGGGACGGCCCGCGGGAGACCACGGTGCTGGACTGGGCGGAGCCGGCGCTGGCCCTCGGCCGGGAACTGGCGGCGGCCTCCCCGTCGGAGGCGCTGCGGGGGGCGCAGTGGCGGCGGGCCGTCATCGGCTCGGGGCTGGACCTCCCCGACGCCGACCTGGTGACGGTGTCGTACGTGCTCGGCGAACTGACTCCCGCGGCGCGCAAGGCCGTCGTCGCCGAGGCGGCGCGGGCCGGCCGGGCCGTCGTGCTGATCGAGCCGGGCACCCCGGAGGGCTACCTGCGCATCCGCGAGGCCCGCGACCAGCTGATCGAGGCCGGCCTGCGGGTCGCCGCCCCCTGCCCGCACGACGGGACGTGCCCGATCGAGGTCGGCCAGGACTGGTGCCACTTCTCGGCGCGGGTCAGCCGGTCCTCCCTGCACCGGCAGGTCAAGGGCGGCTCGCTGCCCTACGAGGACGAGAAGTTCAGCTACGTCGCCGCGACCCGCTTCCCGACGCAGCCGGCCGCCTCCCGGATCACGCGGAGGCCGCAGATCCGGAAGGGGCTCGTCCTGCTGGAACTGTGCGGTCCCGAGGGCGAGGGCATGACCCGGGTCAACGTGACCAAGCGCCACGGGGACCTCTACAAGGCCGCGCGGGACGCCGACTGGGGCCAGGCCTGGCCGCCCTCCCAGGAGGGTTAGGGGCGCAGCTCCTGGGTGCAGCACTTCACGCTGCCGCCGCCCTTGAGGAGTTCACCGAGGTCCATCGGGACCGGCTCGAAGCCCCGGTCCCGCAGTGGCGCCAGCAGTCCGGTCGCCGCCTGCGGCAGGAGCACGTGTCTGCCGTCGGACACCGCGTTCAGGCCGAGGGCGGCCGCGTCCCTCCCGTCGGCGATCAGCGCGTCGGGGAAGAGGCGCCTGAGCACGCCCTGGCTGCCGGGTGAGAAGGCGCCCGGGTAGTACATGACCTCGTCGCCGTCGAGGACGCTGAGCGCCGTGTCCAGGTGGTAGTAGCGCGGGTCCACCAGGTCGAGGCCGATGACCGGGCGGCCGAAGAACTCCTGGGCCTCGTCGTGCGAGAGCGGGCTGGAGCGGAAGCCCCGGCCGGCCAGGATGTAGCTGGCCGTGACCGCGAAGTCGCCCTCGCCCTCGTTGACGTGGGACGGCTCATGGATGTCCTGGTATCCGTGGCTGCGGAACCAGTCGAGGTGGATCTCGGCCTCGTCGGCGCGTTCCGGGTAGGCGAACCGGGCCCCGAGCACCCGGCCGTCGACGACCAGGGCGCCGTTGGCCGCGAAGACCATGTCGGGCAGTTCGGGGTCGGGGGTCAGGGTCTCGACGGTGTGGCCGAGGGCGCGGTAGCGGTCCCTCAGGTCTTCCCACTGTGCGTGTGCGAGGGGCAGGTCCACCGGTTTCGTGGGATCCATCCACGGATTGATGGAGTACGTGACCTTGAAGTGTGCGGGTGGGCACATCAGGTAGCGCCGGGGTGTGGCGTCTCTGCGCAAAGAAGGCTCCTCACGACTTTCACGACTCGGGACGAGTGCTGGAGAGAATCGTCTCTCCCCGACCAGGACAACACAGTGAACCGATTGGGTGGTTTACCGGACCATAAGAAGACGAGACGTCTCGCTTTGATATTTTCAGGCCATGACCAAGACCCCCGACGCCACCCGCCGCAGCGACCGCTCCCGGCGCGCCATCCTCGACGCCGCGCTCACCCTGGTCGGGGAGGTCGGCTACAACAAGCTGACCATCGAGGCCATCGCCGCCCGCGCGGGCGTCGGCAAGCAGACCATCTACCGCTGGTGGCCGTCGAAGGCCGCCGTCCTCCTCGAAGCCTCCCTCGCCCTCGCCGGAGACGCCGAGACGGAGGCCGGGTGGACCGGCTTCCCCGACACTGGGGACCTCGCCGCCGACCTGAAGCACGTCCTGCGCGCGACGGTCGACGAGTTCAACGACGAGAAGTACGAGGCGCCCGCGCGCGCCCTGACGGCGGCCGGCGCCACCGACCCCGAGCTCGGGGCCCGCTTCACCGAGCAACTGCTGGAGCCGCAGCTCGCCCTGTACGAGGCTCGGTTGCGCACCGCCCGGGAGGCCGGCCAGCTCGCGCCGGACACGGACCTGCGGCTGACGGTGGAGATGCTGCTCGGTCCGCTGACGTACCGCTGGCTGCTGCGCACCGCACCCCTGACGCACGCTTACACCGACGCGCTGGTGGACCGGGTGCTGGGCGGGGTGTCAAACGTCACCGCCCGCTGACCGGCCGACGACCCACGGCCGCCGCAGAGCATTTGCCCCAATCCTGTGGCTATGTGAGGGTTTTCGGTCCTGCATCCGCAACCCCCCGGTCGTCAAACGCGGTCACCCGAGGCGCAGGATGGTGGGACGATGTGAAGGTCCGCCGGGGATACGGTGAGGTGAGGGGATAGATGGGGTCTGAGTCCGGCCGCGTCAAACGCGGCGAGCAGAGCAGGATTTCCCAGTGGCTGCGCCGGCGGCAGAAACCCATCGCCGAGGACCCGGGACGAGAACGCGAAGCGCTCCTCCTGGCCGTTGCAGCCGCCGGCCTGCCGCTCGCCCCCGCCGCCCATCCCGCCGGTTACCGATGCTCGTGCGACCGGATCGGCTGTCCGACGCCCGCACGGCACCCCGTCTCCTTCGCCTGGCAGACCCAGTCGACCACCGACCGCGCACAGGTCGAGCGATGGGCGCGCAACCAGCCCCAGGCCAACTTCATCACCGCGACCGGCATGGTCCACGACGTACTCGACGTCCCGCTGGAAGCCGGCACCGACGCCCTCGCCCGACTGCTGCAGGCCGGCATCGACGTCGGCCCCGTCGCCGAGTCGGGCGGCACCGGCGAACAGGCCCGGATGCTCTTCTTCACCGCCACCCGCGGCACCCCCGAGGACGAGGACGAGTGGTGGCCGTGCGAACTGGACTGCCACCCCGAGACGATGGACGAACACCCGGGCCTGCGCTGGCACTGCCGCGGCAGCTACGTCCTGGTCCCGCCGGCGGCCCTGCCGGGTGACCAGGCGGTGACCTGGCTGCGCGGCATGGAACACCCCCTCCCGGACCCGCTCACCCTCCTGGAGACCCTGACGGACGCGTGCGCCGCCTATGCGGGCGCCTCCGACCGCACCCCGGCCACGGTGGCCTGGCCCCTGGGCCGTTAGATCGTGTCGTCACAGTCCCGTCCGTCCGGCGGGGCTGACATCTCCAGCCCTGCCGGCGTTCGAGGCGCGGGTCCGGGGCGGAGCCCCGGCTGCCGTCGCAGCGGTGTGCCGGGGCGGCGCGCCCCGGCAGCGACGCGTCAGTGGTGGATCTGGGTGACGACCACGTCGAGGGACCAGGCCTTCCGGGGCTTCGCCGGGGCCTGCGCCTCGACCGTGTAGCCCAGGTCCCGCAGGGCCGTGACCAGCTCCGCGGGCCCTCCCGGCACGGCCCCGGCCAGCAGCAGGTCCCGTACCAGCCGCCCCTTCGTCGCCTTGTTGAAGTGGCTCACGACCGACCGCTTCTCCACCCCGTCCACCACCTGCGAGTGCAGCACCCGCACGCTCGCGGTCCGCCCCGCCACCTCCCCCTTCGGCTTCCACGCCGCCCCGTACGCCGCCGACCGCAGGTCCAGGACCAGTCCATCCCCGGCGGCCTCCGGCATGACCTCCGCCATCGGCCCCCGCCAGTACGCGCCGAGCGCGCCCAGCCCCGGCAGCTTCACTCCCATCGAGCAGCGGTACGAGGGGATCCGGTCGGTGATCCGCACCGCACCCCACAGCCCCGAGAAGACGAGCAGCGCATCCTCGGCGAGCCCCCGCGGCGCCGCGGGCAGGTCGGCCAGACCCAGCGCGTCGTAGAGCACGCCCGTGTAGACCTCTCCCGCCGGGCGGGCCCCCGCGGTGCGCAGCATCGTGTTCTTCGCGACCTCACCCCGCAGGCCCTCGCTCAGGCCCAGCACCTCGCGCGCCTTCGGCTCGTCCGCCGCGCACAGCTCGACCAGTTCCTCCAGCACCGCCGCACGGGCCGTGGCCAGACCGGGCAGCGACAGCTCTTGCGGCTTCAGGGGTGCGCCGGAGCCGCCGGCGGCCTTTCCTTCGGACGGCGGCAGCAGCACGAGCACGGTGGTTCTCCTTCAATACGACACGGCGCAGGGGGTGCGGCCCCCCGGCCAGGGTAGACGGCTCGCCGTGCCGTCCGGGCCCGCCGCCCATAGGCTCGATCCATGCCACGCCGTCAGATGCACATGACCGGCGCAGACGGGGCTGCTCTGCGGGCCGCACTGCGTGAACTGCGGACGAAGCTGGAGGTGCCCGCGGAATTCCCGGCGGCGGTCCTCGCGGACGCCGAGCACGCTGCCGCGCACCCCCGCCTCCCGGACCTGGACAGCACCGACATCCCCTTCTTCACCATCGACCCGCCGGCCTCCGTCGACCTCGACCAGGCCATGCACCTGGCGAAGCGGTCCGCCGGCGGCTACCGGGTCCACTACGCGATCGCCGACGTCGCCGCCTTCGTCACACCCGGCGGCCCGCTCGACGCGGAGGCCCACCGCCGCGTGAGCACCCTCTACTTCCCCGACGGGAAGGTTCCGCTGCACCCGGCCGGGCTCTCGGAGGGGGCGGCCAGCCTGCTGCCCGACCAGACCCGCCCCGCGCTGCTGTGGCGCCTCGACCTGGATGCCGACGGCCGGGTCGAGACCGTCGACGTCCAGCGCGCCCTCATCCGCAGCCGGGCCCGACTCGACTACGACCGCGTCCAGAAGGCCATCGACACCGGCACGGCGGAGGAGCCCCTCGCCCTGCTGGAAGACATCGGCCGGCTCCGCGAGGCTCTCGAACAGGAGCGCGGCGGCATCTCGCTCAACGTGCCCGAGCAGGAGATCGTCGAGCGCGACGGCACATACGCGCTGGCCTACCGCGCCCCGCTCCCGGCGGACGGCTGGAACGCACAGATCTCCCTGATGACCGGCATGGCCGCGGCCGATCTGATGCTGGCCACCGGCACGGGCATCCTGCGGACCCTGCCCAGCGCCCCCGACGGCGCGGTCGGCCGGCTCCGGCGGGCGGCGAAGGCCCTGCGGATCGACTGGCCGCACCACGTCCCCTACGCCGAACTCGTCCGCTCCCTCGACCCGCACCGCCCCGCCCACGCGGCCTTCCTCCAGGAGTGCACGGCCCTGCTGCGCGGCGCGGGCTACACCGCCTTCACCGGCGGCGACAGCCCCGACCCGGCGATCCACTCCGCCGTGGCCGCCCCGTACACCCACTGCACCGCCCCGCTGCGCCGGCTCGTCGACCGGTACACCGGCGAACTGTGCGTGGCGGCGGTGGCCGGGGCCGAACCCCCGCCGTGGGCGGTGGCCGCGCTCGGGGCCCTTCCCGACACGATGGCGGACGGCACCCGGCTGGCGAACACGGTGGAGCGGGAGTGCGTGGACCTCGTCGAGGCCGCCGTGCTGAAGGACCGCGTCGGGGAGACCTTCGAGGGCACGGTCATCGACGTCAAGGAGCGGGAGCCGCTGGTGGGGACGGTCCACCTGCAGGACCCGGCGGTGGTCGGCCGGATCGAGTCCGCCACGCGGGACCTGCCGCTGGGCGAACGCCTCCGGGTCCGGCTGACCGCGGCCGACCCCGGCACCGCGAAGATCCTCTTCGCCCCCGCCTGAGGAACGCCCCGAGCGCTCCACGGGCTCCGCCGGCAGCGCGCTACGCGGGCTGTCGCAAGCCGCTGACCAGGGCGCGCGGGTCGTCGGCGTGGAAGCGGATGGTCCGCGCCTCTCCCACGGCGCCGAGCGGGCGGGTGAAGGGCAGGGGCCGGTTCAGCTCCAGGGTCACCGTGGTCTGGCCGCCCACGATCAGGTCGAGCACCCCCGCCTCGGACAGGGTGACCAGCCGGCCCTCCGGGTAGCGGCGGTCCACCCGCACCGAGGCCACCGCGTCCGGCGGGACGACGAGGTCGAAGAGGGCGCCGTAGCGGATCCGCAGCGACCCGTCGGGGCGGACCACGTGCGGGCGCGTGACGCAGGAGGCGTGCAGGGCGAGCACGAGCAGGATCCCGTACACGTCGAGCACGAGCACCACCCGGTGGACCGCGGGCCAGGGGATGAGGAAGGCGAGGGCGACCGTCTCGATCACCGACACGAAGACCAGCCCGTACATCATGGCCGTCTGCGGCCCGGTGTACCCGGCGGCCAGGTCCCCGGGACGCACCCCGTGCCTCCCGCGCACGATCCACCGGCCGAGGGAGGCGACGGCGCGCAGCTCGTGCCGCAGCAGCCGGCGGAGCTGGACCGGGACCACGGCGCGCAGCGCCGCCCGCCCGGCCTGCCCGGGCGCGGCGCCTCGGGCCCGCTCGGCTGCGTAGAGCCGGCTCAGTACCCGGGCCTCCAGCAGGACCACCCCGACTACCAGCACTTCGGCGGCGGCCAGGGCCCACCCCGGCAGCCGGACCCCGGCCGTCAGACACACCACGATCGCCAGCTCCGCCGGGACGACGGCGGTGGCGGCGATCCGTGCCGCCCGTATCCCGCTCATCCCCTGCCCCTCTCCATGAACGCCTCCATCACCCGGCGGACGACCTCCGCCTGGGCGGGTGCGAACTCGGCGAGCAGCGCCTCCTTGAACCCGGCCACGACCACACCGTCCGCGGGGATCGCGGCGAACACCTCGTCGGGGACCGCCGCCACCAGCTCCGCCGTCAGGGCGGGGATCCGCGGGTCGTCCACGGGGGCGGCGGCGAGGGCGTCCAGCCTCTCGTACAGCGCGAGCACCGCGGGATCGGCGACCAGCGGCCCGAGCGCGGCGTAGATCTCCTCGCCGCCCGCGCCCGAGGCGTCGATCAGCATCAGGTGCTCGCGGTCCATCGCGGCGGTCGGCGAGTCCGTCTGCGGCGCCTTCGCCAGCAGCGCGGCGAGCGCGGGCGAGAGCGGCTCTCCCTCCCCCGGACCCGCGGCGCGCAGCGCCGCGAGCCGCCGGCGTCGCTCCCCGATCTCGGCCTCCTGCCGGGCCAGGTCGGCGTCGAGTTCTTCGAGTACGTCGGCCAGTTCGCGCCCGGCGTCGTCGGCGAGGACGTCGCGCACCTCGTCGAGGCTGAGCCCCAGTTCGGTGAGCCGCCGTACGCGGGCCAGCAGGACGGCGTCACGGACGCTGTAGGCCCGGTACCCGTTGGGTCGCCGCTCCGGCTCCGGGAGCAGCCCGACGTGGTGGTAGTGCCGGATCGCCCGGGTGGTGACCCCGACGAGCGCGGCGATCTCTCCGATTCGCATGCCCACCAGTAGAAACCCTGCCGTTGCGACAAGGTCAAGCCGTCACGGCGCAGCCGGTAACATGGTCGCCACGGCAGACGAGTCGGCCGGGCGGCCGCGTCGGGATCTTCGGATCCCGCCGAGGAACGTCCGGGCTCCACAGAGCAGGGTGGTGGGTAACGCCCACCCGGGGTGACCCGCGGGACAGTGCCACAGAAAACAGACCGCCGGGGGCTTCGGCCCTCGGTAAGGGTGAAACGGTGGTGTAAGAGACCACCAGCGCCTGAGGTGACTCAGGCGGCTAGGTAAACCCCACCCGGAGCAAGGTCAAGAGGATCCGTCTCCGGACGGGTCTGCGCGGACGATCGAGGGCTGCTCGCCCGAGTTCGCGGGTAGACCGCACGAGGCCGGTGGCAACACCGGTCCTAGATGGATGGCCGTCTCCCCGGCGACCGCGAGGTCACCGGGCGACAGAACCCGGCGTACAGGCCGGCTCGTCTGCCCTTCCCACTCCGTTCGGGGTGGTGCGATCACGGGGTGCTGCCCGGATCCCGGCAGCTGCCGCAAACACTCCCCGGTGGAGGATGCGATGCGGCACGCTCACCCTCATGACCGATCACGCCGCCATAGCGGCCGCCGCCGCCACGCACCTACGTGACCTCGCCGAAGCGACCGAAAACCCCCACGACGCCTACGGAAGCCCCGCCGACGTCGCTTCGGTGACCGAGAGCCTGCGCGACCTCGCCCGCCACCTCGAAAAGGCACTGGAACAGCTGGCGCGGCACATCGACCGCCGTGACGACTGGGCCACCACAGACGGAGAGCCCCGCCCGTACGCGCGCGCGGCGAGCGGCCGGATCCGGTCCGCGAACGCCGAGGCCCGCAACATGGTCCGCGCCCTGGACCGGTCCGTGGAAGCCCTCGTCCACCTCAGGCCCCCACCCTGATGCCCCCACCCTGATGCCTGCACCCTGATGCCTGCACCCTGATGCCTGCACGGTGATGCCACCCCGCCGCCGGACCGCCGGGGGCGGGGGTTCTCCGCATCCGCTCGCCTGTCGTGCCTACCGCAGGTGCGAGGTGTCGTTCAGCAGCCGGACCGAGGCGTTGCCGTCCGCGTAGTAGGACACCGCCGAGAGGGAGGCCGCCGAGAGTTCCATGCGGAACAGCGCTTCCGGCGGGGCTCCCAGGGCGAGGCGGACCAGGATCTTGACCGGGGTCACGTGCGTGACCAGCAGGACCGTGCGGCCCGCGTGCACGGCCAGCAGCCGGTCGCGGGTGGCCGAGATCCGGCGGGTGGCCGCCATGAAGCTCTCGCCGCCGCCCGTGGGGGCCGCCCTCGGAGAGTCCAGCCACGCCTGGAGGTCGTCCGGGAAGCGCTCCTGCACCTCGGCGAAGGTCAGCCCCTCCCAGGCGCCGAAGTCCACCTCGCGCAGGCCTTCCTCGACCGTCACGGTGAGGCCGAGGCGGTCGGCGACGGACTGGGCGGTCTCGCGGCAGCGCCGCAGCGGGGAGCTGACGACCGTCTGGACGGTGCCGCGGGCGGCCAGCGCCTCGGCCACGGCGGCGGCCTGACGGCGGCCGGCCGGGGACAGCTCGGGGTCGGAGCCGCCGCTGCCGGAGAAGCGCTTCTGCGGGGTGAGGGCCGTCTCGCCGTGGCGCAGCAGCACGAAGGTGGCCGGCGCCCCCATGTCGGGGCCCCAGCCCTGGCCGCCCGCGGGGGCGGCCACCGAACCGGACACCGGGGACGCCGGCGTCTCGGAGTCGAGGCAGGGCTCGATCGTGGCGGCGTCCTCCACGGAGCCGGGCAGGGCCTCGGCGTCCGCGAACAGCGTGTCGGCGAGGTCCGGGGACACCGTGGCGCCGCTGCGGCCGCCCGCGCCGGAGGCGGCGGCCAGGGCCGCCCGCACGGCCGCCGCACCGGCGACCGCGTCCCCCGCGGGGCCCTGCGGCTCGGCCAGGGACCGGGCCGCGCCGTGGTCGAGGGCGGCGGTGGAGGCCGACGGCTCCCATGGCCTGCCGCGCTTGCCCGCGTCCATCGCCTCGTTCGCGAGCCGGTCCGCGTGCTTGTTGATCTCGCGCGGGATCCACTCGTACGTCACCTGGGCGCGCGGCAGGATCCGCGCGGCCTCGGCGGCGAGGGGCTTCATGTCCGGGTGCTTGATCTTCCAGCGGCCCGACATCTGCTCGACGACGAGCTTCGAGTCCATCCGGACCAGGACCTGCGCGTCCGCAGCGAGTTCACGAGCCGCCGTGAGCCCGGCGATCAGGCCCCTGTACTCCGCCACGTTGTTCGTCGCGACGCCGATGTACTCAGCGCGCTCGGCCAGCGTCTCGCCCGTCGCCGGGTCGAGGACGACCGCGCCGTAGCCGGCGGGCCCCGGGTTGCCCCGGGATCCGCCGTCCGCCTCCACGACAAACCGCGGCATCAGATGCCCGAGTCGGCCGTACGGACCAGGATGCGGCCGCAGTTCTCGTGACGTACGACCTGGTCGCGGGCCGCGGCCTTGATCTCGTTCACCTCTGCCATGTCGAGCTCCAGCCGGCAGCCCTCGCAGCGGCGCTGGTACAGGCGCGCGGCGCCGACCCCGCCCTGCTTGACGCGGATCTTCTCGTACAGGGCCATCAGGTCGGCCGGCATGGACGCGACGATGACCTCGCGGTCCTTGATGATCTTCGCGACCTCGGCGTCGATCTCGGCGGTCGCCGCGTCACGGCGCGCGGTGGCGTCCGCCGTCTTGGCCTCGAGGGCGGATACCCGCTCGGTCAGCTCGGTGACGCGCTCCTGCGCGGCCTCCAGACGCTCCATGACCTCCAGGACCACGTCCTCCAGGTCGCCCTGACGCTTGGCGAGGGAGACGACCTCGCTCTGCAGGTTCGCCAGGTCCCGGGCCGAGATGCCCACGCCGGAGTCCAGCCGCTGCTGGTCGCGGACCGCGCGCTGACGCACCTGGTCGACGTCCTGCTCCGCCTTGGTCTGCTCGCGCGCGGTGTCGCTCGCCTGGGTCTGTGCGGCGACGAGCAGGTCGCGCTGCTGCGTCAGGTCCTTGGTGAGCGAGTCGAGCTCGGCGTGCTCGGGCAGTGACTTGCGCTTGTGGGCGAGCTGAGACAGCCGGACGTCCAGGGCCTGGACGTCGAGAAGTCGGATCTGGTCGGCGGGCTCGGCGTTCAGTTGGGGGCTCCAGGGATAGAAGGGGGTGTGACGGACGGCGCGTGCGCCGTCCACGGGTCGGTGACCGTGCGCGAGACGTGGGTCCGAAGACCCCAGCCGTGGCGCTCGGAGATCGCGTCGAGCTGCGCGGCGGCCTGCTCGCACCAGGGCCACTCGGTGGCCCAGTGCGCGGCGTCGACGAGGGCGAGCGGGCTCTGCTCGCGGGCCTCGGACACCGGGTGGTGGCGCAGGTCGGCGGTCAGGAAGACGTCCACGCCGGCGGCGCGGGCCTGCTCGAAGAGGCTGTCGCCGGAGCCGCCGCTGACGGCGACGCGGCGGATGATCGCGTCCGGGTCGCCGGCCACGCGGATGCCCTGGGCGGTCGGCGGCAGCCAGGCCGCAGCGCGTGCGGCGAACTCGCGCAGGGTCTCTGGGTGGTCCAGTTCGCAGATCCGGCCGAGGCCCCGGCGGCCTTGCGGGTCGGCGGCGTCGGGCACCAGCGGACCGGTGATCCGCAGGTCCAGGGCGCCGGCGAGGGCGTCCGAGACTCCGGGGTCGGCGGTGTCGGCGTTGGTGTGGGCCACGTGCAGCGCGATGTCGTTCTTGATCAGCGTGTGCACGACGCGGCCCTTGAAGGTGCCGGCCTCGACGGTGGTGGTACCCCGCAGATAGAGGGGGTGGTGGGTGACGATCAGGTCGGCGCCCAGTGTGACCGCCTCGTCGGCGATCTCCTGGACGGGGTCCACGGCGAACAGGACGCGGGTGACCTCGGCCTCGGGGTCGCCGCAGACGGTGCCGACGGCATCCCACTGCTCGGCCCGCGAGGGGGGCCAGAGAGCGTCCAGCGCGGCGATGACTTCAGAGAGACGGGGCACGGGCCAAGGCTACCGTCCGGGGCGACCGTCCCGGTCAGGACCGCCCCCGGCCCACGGCCACCCGACCTCAACCCCCGGCCCCCGGCCCCGACCCGGACCCGCGGCTACGTGACCGGGAGGCGGCCCGGAGTGCCGAGGACGAGGTCGGCGCCGCCCACGCCGGGGCCCGGGCGGCAGGTCTCGTACGGGACGCCCTCAGCCCGGCCCTGCCGTAGGGAGGCCGGGCCCGGCCGGGGCCCGCCTCAGACAGCACAGTCGCCGCGTCCACCACAAACGAATCCCGGCCCGGACACCCGTATGTGTGAAGCCGTGTTGGGGGTGTTGTTCGGCAGGAAGCCCGAAAACTAGCTTCCCCCCCGGAGGTGAAGCACGGATGACTGTCTGTGCCATCGAAATCACGACCGCGGCCGCGTTCACGATCGCCGCGGACGGATCGTATGCCGCCCGGCTCGCCGGGGAGGGGGAGGCGCTCTACGCCGAGCGCTGGACGCTCGCCGGGCCCGAGCCGTACGCGGTCCCGCTGCCGCTCTCGCAGCCCGAGGAGGCGGACAGCGAGGTGCTGCCGCTGGCCGACGGGCGGGTACTGATCCACCGGCGGGTCGCGGACCGGCACGCCTTCGTGCTGCTGTACCCGACGGGCGCCGCGGCCGGACCCCGGACCGGGGAGCTCCAACTCGGCGGGGTGGATGCGCAGGAGGGCGTACAGGTCCGTCTGCTCCCGCCGTCGCCGGACGGAGCCGGCGCCTTCGCCCTCGCCTCGGCGGAGTCGGTGACCACGGTGTGGCGGGTGGCCGGGGGCCCCTTCGGGCCCCAGCCGGTCGCCCGGATCCCGGGTCGGTGCTCCGGCGGCGTCTGGCTGGACCGGGCCGGCCGGATGCTGGCGCTGGACCGCGAGCTGGAGGGCACCACCAAGACCGTCGCCGTGGACCTGGGGCGCGGCGAGGTCTCGCCGCTGCTGCAGATCACCGAGGACAGCGACGACCTGTTGCTGCTGGCCGACCCGGACAGCGGCCTGCTCCTGATCCGCTCCGACGCTCCGGGCGAACCGCGCCTCGGCTGGGGGGTGCTGGGCAGTGCACGGCCGGTCCGCTTCCCGGAGTGCCTGCGGCTGGGGGACGCGCGCCCCTTCGCGGCGCAGCCGGGGCAGGCCCTGATGCCGGAGTCCTGCTGGGTGGCGCTGCGGCTGCCCGAGGGCGACATCGGCCTGTGGCGTCCCGCCGACCGGCACGTCTCCCGGCTCGGCGCCCCGGCGGGCTGGCTCGGCGGTACGGGCCTGTGGAGCCCCCAGGGCCGCCTGCACCTCCCGTACGCGACCCCCGAGGTCTCCTGCGGGGTCGCCGGCCTGAATCTGCCGGTCTCCCCTCCCCCGCCGGTCCGCGTCGACCCGCCGGTCCGCGTCGACCCGCCGGTCCGCGTGGACCCGCCGGCGGCCGCGCCACGCCCCGTGCCGCTCCAGCAGGCTCCGCTGTAGCGGACCCGCCTGCCGGCCCGAGCCGTCGCGCCCCTCAGTCGGCGTCGTTGCGCAGCAGGCCGAGGCGGTCGTTCATGGACGCCAGGAACCTGACGACGACGGACAGTTCGCCCGCACTGAACTCGGCCCTGACGGCGTCGGTGGTGCGGGCGAGCGGCATGAAGTAGTCGCGTGCGACCTCCCGGCCCGCGGGTGCGTACTGCAGGTGCACCACGCGACGGTCACCCGGGGCCCGGGTGCGCCGTACGTGTCCGGCCCGTTCGAGGCGGTCCAGGCAGGCCGTGACCGCACCCGAGGTGAGGTTGAGCTGCTCCCCCAGCCGCCCGGGCGTCATCGGCTGCGCGGAGCCGTCGCTGCCGTTGTCCAGGAGGGCGATCAGCGCCTGAACGTCCGTGGGGTGCAGTCCGTGAGCCTGGGCGAACTCGTGGGCCATGCGGTTGAACTCGTTGTTCATGCGGCGCAGCAACACGGCGAAGGTCTGCAGGCCCGTGGGGTCCTGGGTTGGATCTGGGTGGGGGTCTTCCCTCGTGCCGGACATGCCTCAAGGATAGTATTTCTCGATCATTGAGATACTTTATCGTTGAGCTAATAGCGCCGGGCACCGTGGACCGGACCCGGACCCGGACCCGGACCCGGCGCCGTGGCCGCGGCCGCGGCCGTGAACACAGAGCGGAATTGGGGAAGCAATGGGCAGCACCGCACACCGACGCATCCGCTGGCTGCTGCCCAGCCTCCTCGTCGTCGTCTGGCTGCTCGTCGGCGGCGCGCTCGGTCCCTACGCGGGGAAGCTGGGCGAGGTCTCCTCCAACGACCGGGCGGCATTCCTGCCGCGGAGCGCCGAGTCCACGGAGGTGACCGTCGAGCAGGAGGCGCTGCGCCAGTCCCAGACGCTCCCCGCCATCACCGTCTGGACCGCCGACCGGGGCCCCGTCACGCCCGGACAGCTGGAGGCGGCCACGCGCGCACTGGCCGGCCTCCAAGGTCTTGCGGGGGTGGTGGGCGCTCCCTCGCCCGCCCTCCCCTCCGAGGACGGCAGGGCGCTGCAGGGCGTCGTCCAGCTGGAGCCGGACCTCGGTGACGATCTCGCCGCGACGCTGGACCGGATCCGGGCCGCGGCCGGATCCGTACCGGGTACGACCGCGCAGCTCACGGGACCGGCCGCGACCCAGGCCGACTTGGCGGAAGCCTTCGGTGGTATCGACGGCCTCCTGCTGGGAGTGGCGCTCGGTGCCGTACTCGTGATCCTCCTGGCGGTCTACCGCAGTGTCCTGCTGCCGTTCGTGATCATTCTCGGCGCCGTCTTCTCGCTGGCGCTCGCATGCGCCGTCGTCTACGTCCTGGCCCGGCACGACATCGTGCGGGTCGACGGACAGGTGCAGGGCATCCTCTCGATCCTGGTGATCGGGGCCGCCACCGACTACGCACTCCTGCTCGCCGCCCGCTTCCGCGAGGAGATCGCCGCACGGGACGACCGGTTCGCCGCAGCCCGCGCGGCCCTGCGTCGATCCTTCGGCGCGATCACCGCGAGCGCCGCGACCGTCGCCCTCGCCCTTCTCGCGCTGCTCGCCAGCGATCTGACGAACAACCGTGCCCTGGGGCCGGTCGGCGCCATCGGCATCGTGTGCGCCGTGCTCAGCACGCTGACGTTCCTGCCCGCCATGCTCGTCCTCCTGGGCCGGGCCGCGTACTGGCCGGCCAAGCCGAGGCCCGCGGACGAGGCCTCCGGCGGACACGCCGTCTGGCGGCGCGTCGCCGCCCTCGTGGACCGTGCGCCACGGCGCGTATGGGTGTCCGCAGCCCTGCTGCTCACTCTGCTGGCCTGCTTCGCGCCCCTGCTGTCCCCCAAGGGCGTGCCGCTGGACGAGATCTTCGTCAACGACGCGCCGTCCGTGACGGCGCAGCAGACACTGGGCAGGCACTTCCCGGGCGGTTCGGGCAATCCCGCCGTCATCGTGACCGATGCGGGTGCAGCCGAAGAGGTGAGGGCCGCCGCGGAGGGGACGGAGGGCGTGGCCGCGGCCACCGTGCGCGGAGGAGCGGAGCCCGGGGCCGCACCGGGAACCGGGCGGGTGCGGATCGAGGCGACCCTCGAGGACGCCGCGGACAGCGACGCCGCGAAGAAGACGGTCGAACGGCTGCGCGCCACGGTGCACGCCGTACCGGCGGCGGACGCCCTCGTGGGTGGCTACACCGCCCAGCAGTACGACACCCAGCAGACCGCGCGGCAGGACCGGGACCTGATCGTGCCCGTCGTGCTGGCGATCATCCTGGCCATCCTCGTCCTGCTCCTGCGCTCGTTCCTCATCCCCCTGCTGCTGGTGGCGACGGTGGCGCTGAACTACCTGGCCACGCTGGGAGTCGCCGCGCTGGTCTTCCGCCACGCGTTCGGCTTCAGCGGCACCGACGCGTCCGTGCCGCTGTACGGGTTCGTCTTCCTCGTCGCCCTGGGCGTGGACTACAACATCTTCCTCATGTCGCGGGTTCGTGAGGAGTCGTTGCTGCACGGCCCCCGGGAGGGCGTCCTGCGCGGGCTGACGGCGACGGGCGGAGTGATCACCTCGGCGGGCGTGGTGCTGGCCGCGACCTTCGCCGCCCTGATCGTCATCCCGCTCGCGTTCCTCACCCAGATCGCCTTCATCGTCGCCTTCGGCGTCCTCCTGGACACCCTCCTCGTCCGGTCCGTCCTGGTCCCCGCCCTGGTGCTGGACATCGGGCCGCGCGCCTGGTGGCCCAGCTCCCTCGCGCGACAAGGGGCGGCTGCGGCACGAGACCGCGGCCGCCCTGTCGCCTGAGGCCCTCACGGGCGTCGCCGAGGCGTGTCTCAGCCGTGCTTGAGGCCCAGGACCTCCGTCGCCGCGAAGGTCTCGTTCGCCGGGCGGGAGGCGTAGTGCGGGGTCAGGACCTCGTCGAGCTCCTCGTAGGAGAAGGCCTCCTTGCCCGTGTCGAACTTGGCTGCCACCTTCGGGCGTTCCATGACGACGACGATGCCGCCGTGGACGACGAACAGCTGGCCGTTGGCCCCGGCCGAGGCCGGTGAGGCCAGGTATCCGACGAGCGGGGAGACGTGCTCGGGGGCGAGGGCGTCGAGCCTGCCCTCCTCGGGGACCTCGAAGCCGGCGAAGACGTCCTCGGTCATACGGGTGCGGGCGCGCGGGCAGATCGCGTTGACCGTGACCCCGTACTTGGCGAGGGCCAGGGCGGTCGAGGTGGTCAGGCCCACGATGCCGCCCTTGGCCGCCGCGTAGTTCGGCTGGCCGGCCGAGCCGCCGAGGAAGGCCTCGGAGGAGGTGTTGACGATCCGGCCGTAGACCGGACCGCCCGCCTCCTTCGACCGCTCGCGCCAGTGCACGGACGCGAAGTGCGTGGTGTTGAAGTGCCCCTTGAGATGGACCCGGATCACCGAGTCCCACTCCTCCTCCGACATCGAGAAGACCATCCGGTCACGCAGGATGCCCGCGTTGTTGACCAGGATGTCGAGCTTCCCGAAGCTGCCGACCGCCAGCTCGACGAGCTCGCGCGCCTGCGCGAAGTCGGCCACGTCGCCCAGGTGCGCCACCGCCCGGCCGCCCGCGGCACGGATCTGCGCGGCCACCTCCTGCGCCGGGGCGGCCGAGGCCTCTCCCGACCCGTCGCGGCCCGGCTGCCCGAAGTCGTTGACGACCACGCTCGCGCCGAGCCGTGCAAGCTCGATCGCCTCGGCCCGGCCGAGCCCGCGGCCCGCGCCCGTGACGATGGCGGAGAGTCCCTCAAGTGGCAGTGACATCCGTACGGTTCCTCTCGCAGGTCTGCGGTGCGCGGAGCGGGGTCAGAGTTCGATGCAGGTGCGCAGGGCCACGCCCGTGCGCATCTGGTCGAGCGCGTCGTTGATCTCGGCGAGCTGCACCCGGTGGGTGATCAGGCTCGCCAGGTCCACCCGGCCGGCCCGCCACAGGGCGATGGTGCGCTCGTAGGAGCGGAGCACGTCCCCGCCGCCGTACATCGACGGCAGGATCTTCTTCTCGTCGAAGAAGAGGGAGAACATGTCGACCTGGTAGGTGTCGTCCATCGCGCCGGCGCCGACGATGACGACGCTGCCGCCCCGGCGGGTCATCTTGTAGGCGGTCTGGGCGGTGGCGGACTTGCCGACGACCTCGAAGACGTAGTCGAAGCCCTCACCGCCGGTGATCCGGTTCTTGGCGTCGTCGAAGGCTTCCGGACCGACGGCCTCGGTGGCCCCGAACCGCAGGGCCCCCTCGCGCCGCGACTCCACCGGGTCGACGGCGATGATCTGGGCCGCACCCTGCACCTTGGCGCCCTGGATGACGGATATGCCGACGCCGCCGCAGCCGATGACGGCGACCGAGGAGCCGGCCTCCACCTTGGCGGTGTTGATGGCCGCGCCGAGGCCGGTGGTGACGCCGCAGCCGATGAGCGCGGCGATGTCGAAGGGCACGTCGTCGGGGATCGGGACGGCGCACGCGGCGTCGACCACGAGCTCCTCGGCGAAGGTGCCGGTCGCGGCGAAGCCGAAGATGTCGCCGCCCGCGCGGCGGAAGTTGGGGGTGCCCGCGTTGACGAGGCTGGCGAGGCACAGATGACCCTGGCCGCGCTTGCAGGACGGACACTGGCCGCACGGCGGCAGCCAGCAGACGAGGACCCGGTCGCCCTGTTTGAGGGAGGTCACCCCGTCGCCGACGTCGGAGATCACCCCGGAGCCCTCGTGGCCCGGGATGAAGGGGGCGGGCTGCGGCAGGACGCCGCTCATCGCGGAGAGGTCCGAGTGGCACAGACCGGTGGCCTTGATCCGGATCTTCACCTTGCCGGAACCGAGGCCCACGGCCTCCATGTCGTCGACGACCTCGAGCTTGTCCTGGCCGATCTCGCTCTGCAGTGCTGCGCGCACGGTGCGGCTCCTTAGGGTCTCTCGGTCTCGTACTTACGCGTGTTCGACGACGGTGTCGGCGAGGACCGGCGCGTCGTCCCGTTCGACGGCGGTCACCGCCACCAGGACGCGGCCGGACTCCCGCCACATCCGGATGCGCAGCGTCTCGCCGGGGAAGACGATCCCGGCGAAGCGCGTGCGGTAGGCGCGGACCCGGGAGACGTCCCCGCCGAGGACCGTGTCGACGACGGCCTTGAGCGTCATCCCGTACGAGCACAGGCCGTGCAGGATCGGCTGGTCGAAGCCGGCGAGCTTGGCGAACTCGGGGTCGGCGTGCAGGGGGTTCCAGTCGCCGGAGAGGCGGTAGAGGAGCGCCTGCTCCTCGCGGATGCGCCGCTCCTCGGTGCGGTCGGGCGCGCGCTCGGGCCGTTCCTCCTTGGCCGACGGGCCGCGCTCGCCGCCGAAGCCGCCTTCCCCGCGGACGAAGATCTGCGCGTCGCTGGTCCACAGCGGCCCGTCGGCGTCCGCGACCTCGGAGCGCAGCACGATCACGGCTGCCTTGCCCTTGTCGTAGACGGCGGCGACCTTGGAGCTGGAGGTGGCCCGCCCCTTGACGGGGATGGGCCGGTGCAGCTCGATGGAGTGGCCGCCGTGCAGGACGGCGGCGAGGTCGACGTCGATACCGGGGGCGGCCAGGCCGCCCAGCATGGCCATGCCGGCGCCTGCGACGGTCGCGAAGCTGGGCAGTACGTGGAGCTTGGACTCCAGCGTGTAGCGCAGCTCGTCGGGGTCGTTGGCGGGACGGCCCGCGCCGAGGCCCAGGTGGTAGAGCTGGATGTCCTTGTGGTCCCAGCCGATCTCCCCCAGGCGGGGGGCGGCGGCGAGGGCCTTGGCGGCATCGATCGGCATGAGGATGCGGCTCCCTGTCTTCGGATGATCGCTGTCCTGGAAGACCTCGGTGCGGCCGTCCGCACCGTCGGCCGCACCGAGGTCGTATACGGGGGCCGGTTCTAGAACGCGTTCTAGGCCCGGCCGGTGAGGGAATGTATAACGCACCCCCCTGCAGTTGGGAAGACTCCTGACTTCACGTCAGATAGGCTTTCCGGGTGGAAGAAATGCCCGTGGAACACCGTCAGACCCGCGCCCTAAGGGTCCTGCTCGATCCGCAGAACCCGGCCCTGGCCCTCCAGCTCGGCCTCCAGCCGGACATCGAGGTCGTACGGGACCTGATGGCGCGGCCTGCGGTGGCGCTGGTGGAGGAGCTCACCGCCGTGACGGCCCTGCTGGCGGACGAGCCCGAGTGCCGGATCCTCGTCCTGACGGGCTCGGCGCACCCTGGCCTGTTGGACGCCTCGCTCGCCGCGGGCGCGGCCGGGCTGGTGCTGCGCGACGGCCCGGTCGACGACCTGGCGGACGCGATCCGCCGCGCCTCGACGGGAGAAACGGTGATCGACCCCAGCCTGAGGTGAATCCTTTCGCGCCGGCCATGCCTCTTGTATACGTGCCGACGCCAAGGTCGGCACCTGACCTGGAGGTTGTCGTGATCGCTGTTCTCGTCGGCGCCGGCGCGGTTGTCCTGCTCTGCGCGTGCACCGTCCTCGTACTGCGCCGTGGTCGGGGCCGGGCCCGTGGCTGAGCGGACCTGGCCCGGCGAGGCGCTGATCGCCGCCGCGCAGGGCGGTGACCTCGATTCGCTCACCGCCCTGGTCGCCGGGGCCCACCCGAACGTGCGGCGCTTCGCCCACTCGCTGTGCGCGTCGCCCGAGGACGCCGAGGACGCGGCCCAGGAGGCGCTGATCATCCTGTACCGCCGGATCGGGATGCTGAGGGCGTCCGGGGCACTGGCGTCGTGGATGTTCCGCATCGTCCGCAACGAGTGCCTGCGCCGCGCCCGGCTGATGCCACGGGAGCGGGCGCCGCTGTCGCAGCCGCCGCCCGAGGCCAGTGTGATGTCGGCCGAGGACGAGGTGCTGCAACGCCTGGAGGCGGGGCGGGTGGCGGAGGCGATCGCCGCGCTCCCGGCGGACCAGCGGCGCGTACTGATCATGCGGGACGTCCAGGGCCACAGCGGCCGGATGACCGCGCAGGCCCTCGGCCTCAGCACGGCCGCGATGAAGTCGCGGCTCCACCGGGCCCGCGCGGCCGTCCAGCACACCCTGGGAGCCACCCATGCCCACCACTGAAACCCCTGCCCCGGCCCCGGCTCTCGGCTCCGGGTCCGGCTCCGGGTCCGGCTCCGGGTCCGGCTCCGGGTCCGGGTCCGGCTCCGGGTCCGGCTCCGGGTCCGGCTCCGGGTCCGGGTCCGGCTCCGGGTCCGGCTCCGGGTCCGGGTCCGGGTCCGGCTTCGCGAGCGCGTCCGTGCCCCGGCATCTGGCACGCGGCGCGGTGGGGTTCGGCGCGCTGATCGCGGCCTTCGCCCTCCTCCCGGCCTTCGGCCCGGCCACCCTGCTCCTCGCCCCGGCAGGCCTGTTCGCCCTGCGCGGCTGCCCGATGTGCTGGACGATCGGCCTGGCCCAGACCGTCTCCCGGGGCCGGCTCCGCCGGGAGTGCACGAACGGCCACTGCGAACTGAAACCGGGCCGCCGGTGAGCCTTCAGGCCCTGCCCGCCTGACGGCCGTGCGGATGCGCCGCCGTCGCGGGGACTCCCCCCGGCCTTCCAGCCCGGCCGCCGTTCGAGGCGCGTGCCAGTGCAGCCCCGCCGGCGTCCGAGGCGCGGGGCCCGGGGCGGAGCCCCGATCTTTCCGCCCCGCCGTGCACACTCCAGCCCAGCCGGCGTTTGAGGCGCGGGGTCGGGGCCGAGCCCCCGGCAGCGGCGGCCCGCCGTGCACACTCCAGCCCCGCTGGCGTTCGAGGCGCGGGCCCCGGGGCGGAGCCCCGATCTTTTTGCCCCGCCGTGCACACTCCAGCCCCGCAGGCGTTTGAGGCGCGGGGTCGGGGGCGGAGCCCCGATCTTTCAGCCCCGCAGGCGTTCGAGGCGCGGGACCCGGGGCGG
>NZ_JBSGZI010000057.1:30532-49446 GCF_053610945.1 Streptomyces sp. NPDC054849 | reverse complement strand
GTCCGGGCCTTCTCGCGCAGGCCGGCTCTTCGCGCGCTTGGCAGACGGAAACGACTCAGGGCCCGGATCCATGGGATCCGGGCCCTGAGGCTTCAGTAGCGGGGACAGGATTTGAACCTGCGACCTCTGGGTTATGAGCCCAGCGAGCTACCGAGCTGCTCCACCCCGCGTCGGTAAACCCAACGTTACGTGAAGGCCCCCGGCAGATGCAAATCGGTTAACCGGCCGCCCCCGGGCAACGAGAGCGGGGAGCTGCCGGCCCCGAGCTGGTCGCCTCTGCGACGGGGCGGTCATGTCGATGCCCGGGTACGCCGCCATGACCCGCCCGGCGACGGCGTCGCGCCCGCGGCCTCGGCGCAGCCCCCGGCGGGGATCAGGCCGACAGCTCCTCCGCCAAGGCCTCACGCAGCCGGGCCGCCCGCTCCGACACCTCCGCCGGCCCCAGCTCCATGGCCCGCACGCACCACTTCTGGCCCTCCGCGAGGTCTCCGTGGCGAGCCGCGAGCAGCCCCAGCCGCAGCGCGGCGCGCCCGTGACCCGCCACGGCCGCGCGGGTCCACCACAGAGCGGCCTCCGGCTCGTTCCCCTCGCGGGCCAGCAGCAGCCCCAGGTTGAACGCCCCGTTGCGGGACCCGGCCTCGGCGGCCTCCCGGTACCACCGTGCGGCGACCGTCAGGTCACCGCGGGCGGCGGCCAGCATGCCGACCCGCACCTGGGCCCGGCGGTGCCCCAGCTCGGCGGCCCGCTCGTACCACTCCTCGCTCTCGGTGCGCGGGGCGCCGCCCGCCGGCTCGCCCAGCGCCACCGGCTCCGGCGGCGGAGCGAGCGACTCCAGCAGCGCGGCCAGGCGGAACGCCGCCTCCGCGCTGCCGCCGCCCGCCGCGCACCGCAGGTGCCGCTCGGCGGCCCGCTCCTCCCCGTCCCGGACCAGCGCGATGCCGACCTGCAGCGCGGCGTCGGTGTGACCGGCGGACGCAGCCCGCTCGTACCACTTCAGCGCCGTGCGGTCCTCGTCGCGGCTGGCGAAGAGGATGCCGAGGTTGAACGCCGCGTCGACGCTGCCCGCCTCGGCCGCCTTCGAGAACCACGGCTCGGCGCCCGCCGCGTCCCCGACCTGCAGCAGCATGATGGCCAGCGCGTTGGCAGCCTCGCGGTGCCCGGCGTAGGCCGCACGCCGGTACCACTGCTCGGCCTGCGCGGTCCGCTCCTGTGCGACGCACAGCAAAGCAAGGTTGTACGCCCCGTTTTGATCGCCCGCGTCCATCGCGGTCCGATACCAGCGCTCCGCGGTCTGGGTCTCGCCGCGGGCGGCGTGCAGCGCACCCAGCGCGTTCGCGGCGTTGCCGTCGCCGTCCTGCGCCGCCCGGTGCCACCACGCTGCCGCGCTGTCCTCGTCGCCGGCGTCGCGCAGCAGGAAGCCGAGCGCGCACGCGGCCCGCGCCTCCCCCTGCTTGGCGGAGGTCAGGTACCAGCGCCCGGCCTCCTTGAGCTCCCCGCGCGCCTCCAGCAGCGCGCCCAGATGAAGCGCGGCACGGCGGTGCCCGCGTGCGGCGGCCTGCCGGTACCACTGCTCGGCCTCGGCGGGGTCGCCCTTGCGCAGGTGCCTGGCCAGCCGGTACGCGGCTTCGCGGTGGCCCTGTTCCGCCGCGGCGCGGAACCACCGCTCGACACCCTTGTCCCCGCGGTGCTCCAGCAGGTCGGCCAGCCCGTACGCGCCCAGCGCATGGCCGGACTCCGCCGCCTGCCGCATCCAGTACTCGGCTGCGGGCTCGTCCCCCCGCTCACGGAAGTACCGGCCCAGGGCGTGCGCGGCCGGCGCGGATCCGGCCACCGCGGCGACCCGCCACCAGTCGGCAGCCTCTTCGGGGTAGCCCCGCTGGTGCAGCAGCACGCCGAGGTTGTTGGCGGCCGCACGGTCCCCCTCGCCGGTGGCGCCACGCAGGTACGGCTCGGCCCCGTCCAGGTCACCGCGGCGCAGCAGCAGGGCGCCGAGCACGCTCATGGCACCGGGGTCGCCCTTGTCGGCGGCCACCCGGTGCCGGGCTTCCAGCTCGGCGTCGCTCGCCGCGTCGGTCTCGGCGAACATCTCCTCCGCGCTGTGCTTGTCCAAGAAGTCCGCATCGGTCAGTGCGGTCTGCGCATCGGCGACCGGAGCCGCTCGCTCGGCCTCTGCGCCCGACTCGGCCTCCGCCCTCACAAACCGCCCTGTCTCCAGCAGAGTTGACCTGTCCCCCATAAATCCCATCGTCGCATCACCTGCTACCCGCGTACACCTGGTATGTCGCAGCCAGTGAGGTCACTACAGCGTTTTGTCGACATGCCCACAGTGGGGTAAGTCAAACACGCTCCACCGACAACTCACCCGCCTCAGCTACCGCGTGTCCGGTCCGGACATGACGAAGGCCCGGATCCCATTGGATCCGGGCCTTCATCTTCAGTAGCGGGGACAGGATTTGAACCTGCGACCTCTGGGTTATGAGCCCAGCGAGCTACCGAGCTGCTCCACCCCGCGTCGGTGAAACCACAGTATCACGACGCGGGACGGAGCCCTTACCCATTGATCATCAGCCGCCCGGCGCGGGCGCCGTGGTCTTCGCCTCCGCGTCGATCGCCCGCTTCAGCGCCGCCTTGATCTCGTCCTGGGCCTTGCCGAAGGCCGCCCAGTCGCCGGCCTGCCGGGCCTTCTCGGCGTCTTCGATGGCCTTCTGCGCATCGGCGAGGGCAGCCTTGACCGTCGGGTTCTGGTTGGTCGGGGGCGTGACCGTGCCCTCGCCCGGCGGCTGGACCGGAGGCACCGGCGTGGTCGGGGCCTCGGCCCCGAAGACCACGTTCAGCGCCTTCTCCAGGGTGTCCTCGAAGGCGGTCTGGCCTCCGTAGGTCACGAGCACCTTGCGCAGCAGCGGGTACTTCAGTCCGGAGCTGCGGACGTACACCGGCTCCACGTAGAGCATTCCACCGTCGAGCGGCACGGCGAGCAGGTTGCCGTACTCGATCTCCGAGTCACCACCGCGCAGCAGGCGGATCGACTCGGCGATCTTCGGTTCGGACTGGAACTTGCTCTGCACCTGACCGGGGCCGTCCGGCGGCTTGCTGGTCGGCATCTTCAGAATTCGGATCTTGCCGTAGTCCGCGGTGCCGGGATCGGCGTTGACCGCCATGAAGGCACTCAGGTTGGGCCGCTCGTTCGGCGTGAACGTCGTGGTGAGCGAGAAGACCTGGTCCTTCTCCTTCTGGCCCGGCATCTTCATCGACAGGTAGTACGGCGGAACCGCCGTGCCGGCCTTGGTCGTCGGGTCGTCCGGAACCGCCCAGGCCTCACTGCCGCTGAGGAAGGTCTGCGGGTCGGTGACGTGGTACCGGGTCAGCAGCTCGCGCTGGACCTTGAAGAGGTCCTGCGGGTAGCGGAGGTGGTCCATGAGCGGCTTGGCGATTTCGCTCTTGGGCTTCACCGTCCCCGGGAACGCCTTCATCCAGGTCTTCAGGACCGGGTCCTGGGTGTCCCACTGGTACAGGTTGACCGAGCCGTCGTACGCGTCGACGGTGGCCTTCACCGAGTTGCGGATGTAGTTGACCTGGTTCTCCTGGGCCACCACCGCGCGCTGGCTGTTGGTCAGCGAGTCGGCGGTGCTCTGGCCCAGCGTGGTGCGCGAGGCGTACGGGTAGCCGTTGGTCGTCGTGTAGGCGTCGACGATCCAGACGACCCGCTTGCCGATGACGGCCGGGTACGGCGCGCCGTCGATCGTCAGCCACGGCGCGACGGCCTCGACGCGGTCCTTGGGCGTGCGGTTGTAGAGGATCCGCGAGCCCTCGCCGATGGCGCCCGAGTACAGGATCTGCGGCTCGCTGAAGGAGAGCGCGTACGCGGCCCGGTTGAGCGGGTTGTCGAGGTTGACCCCGGAGTCGCCCCCGTAACTCGTCTCCTTCTCGCCCTTGTCGTCCGAGTAGTCGAGCTCCTTCTGCGGCCCGCCGACGATCGAGTACTGCTTCGTCTGCTCGCCGTAGTAGATGCGCTGCTCGAAGTCCGTGCCGAACATCCCCTTGGAGGGCAGGTCGGACTGGGTGAAGTCGGGGGCGCCCTGGTCACCGACGGTGGTGCCCTTGGCCGCGACCACGCCGTAACCGTGCGTGTACTTGAAGTGGTCGTTGATCCAGTTGTTCTTCGGGATGCCGCCGATGTTCAGCTCGCGCAGCCCGATGACCGTGTCCTGGCCGCTGTACCGGTCCACGGCGAGCGTGGACGGGAAGGCGTAGTAGCCCTTGACCTGCTGGAGCTGCTGGAAGGCGGGCGACACGATGTTCGGGTCGAGGAGCCGGATGCTGGCCGTGGTGTCGGCCAGCGGCCGCAGCTTGGTCCGGTCCTCGGTCTGCGAGACGCCCGGATAGTCGGTCACCTCGGAGCCGGCGATCCCGTAGGCGTCGCGCGTGGCCTTGATGTTCTTCTGGACGTACGGGGATTCCTTGGCCTGCTCGTTCGGCTGGACCTGGAACTTCTGCACGATCGCCGGGTAGAGCCCGCCGATCAGGATCGCGGAGAGCACCATCAGTCCGAAGCCGATCACCGGCAGCTGCCAGGTGCGGCGCCACAGCGTCGCGAAGAACAGCACGGCGCAGATCGCGGCGATGGCCACGAGGATCGTCTTCGCCGGCAGGTAGGCGTTCGCGTCGACGTACCGCAGACCCGTCCAGTTGTCGGCGGCCTTGAAGTCGCTGGACTTCACGGCGAGCCCGTACCGGTCGAGCCAGTACGCGAGCGCCTTGAGCGAGACGAAGAGGCCGAGCAGCACCGAGAGGTGCCCGGTCGCGGCGGCGGTGGCCCGGGCGCCGGGGCTGGTCACGCGCAGTCCGCCGTACAGGTAGTGCACGACGGCCGCGGCGATCACCGACAACACGACCGCGGCGAAGCCGAAGCCGAGCAGGAAGCGGTACCAGGGCAGGTCGAAGGTGTAGAAGGACACGTCCATGTGGAACTGGGGGTCCTTCGTGCCGAAGGTCACCCCGTTCACGTACATGAGCCAGGTTTTCCACTGGCCGGCCGCCGAGGCGCCCGCGATCAGGCCGACGAGCACCGCGATGCCCAGCAGCAGCCACTTCTTGTAAGGGGCGATGCTCATCCGGTAGCGGTCAAGGCTCTGCTGTTCCATCGACATCGCGCTGAGCGGCGGCCGCAGCCGGTGCGCCAGCCAGATGTTGAGCCCGACGGCACCGGCCATCAGCAGACCGAAGACGGCGAAGAGGCCGATCTTGGTCCACAGCGTGGTGGTGAAAACCGTGGAGTACTTGACGGAGCGGAACCAGAGCCAGTCCGTCCAGAACCCCGCGAACATGATGAAGAGCATGGCCAGGACGGCCAGCACGCCCAAGGTCATAAGGAGAGTGCGGGCTCGCCGGGACGGGCGGCCGACTCTCATCCGTGGCCCGGAAGGGCCTCCGCCGCGGTCCGGCATCTGGAAAGCCAAGGTGCGCACCTCGAAAGTCGCTGAGTCTGGTATTGAACGGGACCCCCGATCGTAGAGCCCATTCATGCAACTTACTCAGGCTCCGGTCAGTTCCCGGTATGGGGCGGAAAGGAGGCAGGATGTTGTCCATGTCCAACGTTTCGCCTTCCCCCGGCACCCCCATGGCGGCCAGCCCGCTGACCCGCGCCTGTCTCGAGATCGACGAGTACGCGGCCGGCCTCGGCTGGGACAAGCCCGCGCGGCTGTTCGCGCTGGTCGACACCGCCCGGCTCAAGAAGCAGGAGCCGCGTCTCGCGAGCCAGCTGGGCCTCGACCAGGACGACGCCGGCAAGTCCTCCCTCACGCCGATCGAGCAGGACGAGGTCCCGGCCGGGACTCCTCTCGACAAGTTCCTGGGCACCATCGCCTGGCCCGACGCCGTCGTCGGCTGTGCGCTGACGGTGGAGCGTCTGATGCTCCCGCCGTCCGCGGAGGCCTCCGTACCGGAGGGGCTGTCCGACAAGCAGCTGTCGAAGTGGGTCGCCGGGCACCCGGAGCGGCAGGAGGTCCGCCTCACCGTGGCCGTGCTGCGCGACGGCTCGCGGGAGTCGGCCGTACGACTGCGCGAGAAGGACTCCTCGACCGAGGTCCTCACCGGCGGCGGCCTGGTGCCCGGGCTGGCGGAGGCCCTGGCCGCGACCTTCTCCTGAGGCGCCGCCTCAGCCGTGGGGTCCTTCGGATCGTGCCGGGTCCGCGCGGCCCGGCACGACGGACCTGCCCCAGGCCGTCAGCAGAGGGACGGACCGGTCAGGGCCTGGCGCTGCACTGCGGCAGCCCGGCCGTGTCCCCCTTGCTGATCTTCTCCAGCGACTTCGCGGCGTCCTCGATGGTGGAGACCTTCACCAGGGTCAGCCCGTCGGGCACGTCGAGGGCCGCGGCGGTGCAGTTGTCCGCGGGCGTCAGGAAGTACTCGGCCCCGGCCTGGCGGGCGCCGATGGTCTTCATCTGGATGCCGCCGATGGGGCCGACCTTGCCCGCGTCGTCGATGGTGCCGGTGCCCGCGACGAACTCGCCGCCGGTCAGGTCCTGCGGGGTGAGCTTGTCGACGATCCCGAGGGCGAACATCAGGCCTGCGCTCGGGCCGCCGACGTCGGCGAGCTTGATGTCGATCGTGAACGGGAAGGTGTGGTCGGTACCCGCGCGGATGCCGACGATGGCGTGGCCGTCGCCCTCCGCCTTGCCCGCGGTGATCGTGATCTTGGAGGTGCCGGCGGGCTCGCGGTTCGCCTTCGCCGCCTCGGCCGCCTCCGCGGCGGGCACGATGGTGAACTCGACCGGCTCGCCCGGCTTGTGCTTGGTGACGAGCTTGGCCACGTCCTCGGGGGCGGTGACGGCGGTGCCGTCCACGGCCTTGATCACGTCACCTGCGTGCAGCCGGCCCTCGGAGGGGCTGGACTTCACGACGGAGGAGACGATCACCCGGGCGGTGACCGGGATGCCGAGCTGCTTCAGGGCCGCCACCTTGGCGCTCTGCTGCGACTGGCTGAACTCCTCGGCGTTCTCCTGGGTGGATTCCGCGTCCGTCTTGCCGTTCGGGTAGAGGTTCTCGTGCGGCACGACGATGTTGTCGCCGGCCAGCCACCCGTACACCGCCTCCACCAGGCTCATGTCGTAGTCGGCACCCGTGACGCGGACCGTCGTCATGTTGAGGTGACCGCTGGTCGGGTACGTCTGGCGCCCCGCGATACGCAGAACGGGCTCGCCGTGCGAATCCCCGAGCGTGTTCACGGTCGGTCCCGGGCTCATCTCGGAATACGGGACCTTCATGAACACCCCTGTGCAGAGCAGCGCGAACAGCACGAGGGTGGAAGCGAGCATCGTCGCAGTGCGGCGTGGCATGGATCCGACAGTACGGGACGGCCCTGGCGGGCGGCCCTCGGGGCCGGTCCGTACGGGCCCCGCGCGCGAAACTCTCAGCGGAATCTCACGGAGGGCGGAGCGGGCCGGAACGGGACGGGCGCCTCAGACGGCGTCGGAGCCGGAGTGCGCCTCGGTCTTCCCTCTGGTCTGATCGGCATGGGCCATGGCTTCCCGGAACCGCGCGTAGCCGGCGAGCTCGGATATGTCCCCTTGTGTGCGGTCGCGCGCCGCCCAGCTGCCCCATATGCCCGCTCCGATCGCCGCGAACAGCGGAATCAGCAACCACGCCAAAGACGCCATGGGCGTGCCTCCCTACCCCGAACTACGTTTCGTTGGTGGCTTCAACGCTCGTGCCCGTGGGGGGGTTACGCAAATCGGGGGCGTGTTGCGCGGCCGAACGGGTGCGAGGCTACCCCCATCCGGGTACCGCTCCGCCACCGGGGGTTCAGCAGGCGCCGACCCACTCCTCGGTGCCGTCGGCGAACGTCTGGTGCTTCCAGATCGGGACCTCGTGCTTGAGGTCGTCGATCAGCATCCGGCAGGCCTCGAAGGCCTCGCCGCGGTGCGGGCAGGAGACGGCGACGACGACGGCGAGGTCGCCGACGGCGAGATCGCCCACGCGGTGTACGGCGGCCAGGGCGCGGACCGGGTACTTGGCCACGACGCGCTCGGCGACCCGGCGCATCTCGGCCTCGGCCGTCGGGTGGCAGGAGTAGCCGAGCGAGTCGACGTCCGCGCCGCTGTCGTGGTTGCGCACCGTGCCGACGAAGAGCGTCGTGCCGCCCGTCGCGTCGTCGCCGACGGCCTGGAAGACCTCGTCGATCGAGAGCGGGGTGTCACGGATCGCGAGCAGCCGGATCGGGTCCTGAGCGGCCTGCTCGCCGGGGTGATCGAAGTGCGGTGCCATGCCTTCATCGTGCCCTAGCGGCTGACAGGGCGAAATAGCAGATTCACCCGTGCCGTACCCGACCCCTTGGGAGTCTCCTACGAGCAAGCCCGTCCATGCGACCCCTACCGTGCACGATCCGGCCCCGCCGAGCACCATCCGGCTCCGCCGGCGTTCGAGGCGCGGGGTCCGGGGCGGAGCCCCGGTCTTTCAGCCCCGCCGGCGTTTGAGGCGCGGGGGTCCCGGGGCAGCGCCCCCGGCGACGGGCCCGCCCCGGGGACGGCGGGGTCAGATCCCGCGCCGCTTCCGCGCCCGGCGGACCGCGGCGGCCGCGCCCAGCAGCGCCACCGTCGCACCCGCCGCCCCCGCGGCCGTGGCGGCGTCCTTGCGGCCCAGTCGGCGGCCCGCGACCGTGTGACGGCCCGCGACCTCCTGGAGGAGCTCGGCGAGCACCTCCTCGTTGGTCCAGCGCGGCCGCCAGCCCGCCGCGTGCAGCCCGCTGACGCTGACCACCCACGGGTGCATCGTGTACGCGAGGTCCCCGGCCGGGGACGGGGTCAGGCCGATCCGGTGCAGCCGGGCCGCCGCGCCCAGCGCGACCGCCGACGGGAGCTCCATGCGGCGGATGCCGCTCAGCTCCTCGACCTCCTCCTGCTCCAGCCACCCCTCGCAGCCCACGGCCAGCTCGCCCTCGACCTTCTCCAGGGCCGCGTACTCCAGGGCGCTGACCAGGTCCTCCACGTGGCAGAACTGCCACGTCGGGCGGGAACCCGCCACCACGAGCAGGCGCGGGGACTCGAAGTACCGGGTCAGGGCGGTGTCCGTGCCGCCGACCAGGACCGCCGGACGGATCACGGTGACGTTCAGCCCGGGGTGCGCGCGGGGGGCCCGTCGGCCGAGGCGCTCGATCTCCAGCAGGTCACCGACGCCGGTCGCCTCGGCGGTGGCCCTCAGCTCGGAGTCCTCGGACAGCGGGATGTCGTTGTCCGGCAGGGCTCCGTAGACCATCGCCGAGGTGCAGAGCACGACCCGGTGCACGCCCGCCGCGGCGGCCGCGGTGAGGACGGTCTGGGTCCCGCGCACGTTGTACGCCGTACGGGCAGCCGGGTCCGTCTCCAGATCCAGGTCGAGGGCGAGGTGGACGACGACGTCCGCGCCGCGCAGTTTCTCGGCGATCGCGGGGTCCCGTACGTCCAGGACGTGCCACTGCGCGGCCGCGCAGTCGCCGCGCCGCTCATCGATGGCGACGACCTGCTTGACCTCGTCGCAGGCGGCCAGGCGGCTCACCAGGGCCGCGCCGACACCCGACGCGGCGCCGGTCACGGCGATCACCGGGCCTCGCACGGCCGGGTTTCGCGGCTGGCGAACGCTCTGGGCGCCGTCACCGTGGTCGGGGCGGTCTTCGTCGTCGGGCGTCGCGCGAAACTGCGGATCTGGGGAACTCACCGGGCGTCTCCAGCGGTTGTCTTCAGTAGGGACGCGCCGTGACGCGTACCCACCAGGTGATGTCCATCCTGCCGCAGCCCAGGAGCCGGCGGAGCACCGAGCCCGTATGCGGGCTCCGGTGTCTACGCTGGGTGGTGTTGTCGGACCATTGCCCGTCGGCTCCCGCCGGCGGCCCTACGAGCCGAGGAAACCCGTGAGCGACACCCCATTCGGATTCGGCCTCCCGCCGGAGGAGCCGGACAACGGCGACGAAGGCAGGAAGAAGGGCAACCAGGGCGGTCAGGGCGGCCCGGCGAATCCCTTCGGGTTCCCCGGCATGGGCCTGCCGGGCGGTGCGGGCGGTCCCGGTGGCGCGGACAACCCGTTCGCCGCGATGTTCGGTTCGATGAACCCGAACGACCTCGGTGCGGCCTTCCAGCAGCTCGGCCAGATGCTCAGCTACGAGGGCGGTCCCGTCAACTGGGACATGGCCAAGGACATCGCCCGCCAGACCGTCGCGCAGGGCACGGCGGACGGTGTGAAGGACGCGAGCGTCGGCATCGCCGAGAAGTCCGCCGTCGAGGAGGCCGTGCGCCTCGCCGACCACTGGCTGGACGGTGTGACCTCGCTGCCCTCGGGTGCCACCACGGCCGTGGCCTGGAGCCGCGCCGAGTGGGTCGAGGCGACCCTTCCGGTGTGGAAGGAACTCGTGGACCCGGTCGCCGAGCGGGTCGGAGCGGCCATGGGCAGCGTCCTGCCCGAGGAGATGCAGGCCATGGCGGGCCCGCTGCTCGGGATGATGCGCTCCATGGGCGGGGCCATGTTCGGTCAGCAGATCGGCCAGGCCGTGGGCGTGCTCGCGGGCGAGGTCGTGGGCTCCACCGACATCGGGCTGCCGCTTGGCCCGGCCGGCAAGGCCGCGCTGCTGCCGCTGAACGTCGAGAGCTTCGGCAAGGACCTGAGCGTGCCCTCGGACGAGGTGCGCCTGTACCTGGCGCTGCGCGAGGCGGCCCACGCCCGGCTCTTCGCGCACGTGCCGTGGCTGCGCTCGCATCTGTTCGGCGCGGTCGAGGGCTACGCCCGCGGCATCAAGGTCGACACCTCGAAGCTGGAGGACGTGGTCGGCCAGCTGGACCCGTCCAACCCGGAGCAGCTGCAGGAAGCGCTGCAGGGCGGCATGTTCCAGCCGCAGGACACCCCGGAGCAGAAGGCCGCCCTGGCCCGTCTGGAGACGGCGCTCGCGCTGGTCGAGGGCTGGGTCGACGCGGTGGTGCACGAGGCCGCGAAGCCCCGGCTGACCTCGGCGGACGCGATGCGCGAGACGATGCGGCGGCGGCGTGCCTCGGGCGGTCCGGCCGAGCAGACCTTCGCGACGCTGATCGGTCTGGAGCTGCGTCCGCGCCGGCTGCGCGACGCCTCGCGGCTGTGGGCCTCGCTCACGGACGCGCGGGGTGTGGACGGCCGCGACGGACTGTGGGAGCACCCGGACATGCTGCCGACGGCCTCCGACCTGGACGACCCGGACGGCTTCGTGCACCGCGAGCAGCTGGACTTCTCCGAGATCGACAAGATGCTCGGCGAGGCCGCCGAGAAGCGCCGGCAGGGCGAGAAGGGCGACGCGGGCGAGGGCGACGGCGGGGGCGGGGGCGAAGAGAAGAAGTGAGCCTGTACGACGACGCGGTTCTCGTACTCAAGGGCTACGAGGACCAGCCCGACCTGCGCGACGCCTATCTGGAGCACCTCGCCGCCCACCCGGACGGGGTCTACAAGCCCTGCCGGGCCGGGCACGTCACCGCCAGTGCGCTGGTGATCGACCCGGCGAGGGGGCGCGTCCTGCTGACTTTGCACAAGAAGCTCGGCATGTGGCTGCAGATGGGAGGCCACTGCGAGCCCGGCGACGACACGCTGGTCTCGGCGGCGCTGCGCGAGGCCCGGGAGGAGTCGGGCATCGCGTCGGGGCTGAGCGTGCTGCCCGGCGGCCCGGTGCGCCTGGACCGCCACCCGATCCCCGCGCCGTGCCACTGGCACCTGGACGTGCAGTACGCGGCGCTGGCTCCGGCCGGCGCGGTGGCGGAGATCAGCGAGGAGTCCCTGGACCTGCGCTGGTTCCCGTACGAGGAGGTGGCGGGGGTGGCCGACACCTCCGTCGTCCGGCTGATGGAGGCGACCTTGGCACGGCTCGGGAGCTGAGCCCGGCGGGGCGAGGCGCTCCGGGACGACGACGGGGGGCGGTCCCGTGGGACCGCCCCCCGCCGTCCGCCGGGTCAGTTCCAGGCGTTGTTCTGGTTCTGCCCGTGGGCGCCGTTCTGGCCCATGCCGAACTGGGCGGCGACGCCCTGTCCGAGCTGGGCGTTCTGCGGCGGCAGCACCTCGCTGGGCTGCACCAGCGCGAAGCCGGTGCCGAGGAAGCTGAGCTCCCAGCCCTCGCCGGTGTTGCCGCGCCGCCGCCAGACTCCGCTGGAGTGCGTCTGTGCCTGCATCTGCACCCGCAGCGAGGTCGACCAGGCGACGATCGCGTCCGCGTCGGCGTTGACGTACTTGTCGGGCGTCACGTGCATCATCAGCGGCTGCCCGGAGGTCATCAGCGCGACCTTGCCGCGGCCGGTGATGTTGAGCTGGTACTTGCCGGAACCGGAGATCCCGTACTGGCTGTCCACCGCGATGACCTCGGTGTGCAGGGTGGAGTCCAGGGCCAGGACGTAGCTGCTGTCGACCGTGAGGCCTTCCTGGTCCACGTCCACGACGTGCACGTACTGGGCGAGGTTGGCCAGGTAGACCGTGCCCTGCCCGGAGCAGCGCATGAGGTCCAGGCCCTCGCCGGTGCGGCGGCGGGCGTTGCGCTGACTGCTGGTCTGGTACTCGCCGTCGAAGTCGATGAGCCCCTGGTAGGCGACCATCGCGCCCTTGCGGGCGAGTACGTCGTCGGAGCCGGTCAGCGAGACCCGCAGCAGCTGCGGGTTCTGGATGGCGTACCGCTCCTGGGACTGCGCCTCGGCGTGGGCGAAAAGTGCGCTCTGCATGATGTGTCCGCTCCCCCTCAGCCCCGGACCCGGAGCCGGTCGGTGCTGTCCTCGCTGGGCTGTACGACGACGATGCCCTGGCCGGAGAAGGCCATCTGGTAGGCCTCCCCGCTGCCCCGGCCGATCATCGACGAGGCCTTGAAGCTGCGCTTGCCCTTGACCTTGAGATTCGGCGACCACGCGACGAGCGCGTCGGGGTCGACGTACGTCTCGTCCTCGCCGCGGCCGCAGTCGACGACGATCGGGGTGCCGCGGGAGGTCAGGGCGACCCAGCCGGTTCCCGCGATCTCCACGTTGAACAGGCCCTGGCCGGCGAACTTGGCGAGACCCTTGACCCGCTCGACGCCCCACTGCAGGTGGGCGTCGAAGGCGAGCAGGTTGGTGCCGTTGACCGAGAGCGAGTCGTTGTTGAGGTTGATGACGACGACGTCGGCGCCGTAGTCGGCCAGGTAGAGCAGGCCGTCGCCGGTGCACTTCATCAGGGGTGCGCCTTCGCCGGTGGCCCACTGCGAGGCCATCTGGCGGACGGCCGGCGGGTTGGGCTCGTACTGCACGAAGCCCTCGTAGGCGACCATCGAGCCGGTGCGGGCGAAGAGGTCCTGGCCGCTCTGCATGGCGACCTTGAGCATGGCCCGGCCGTGGTTCTCCATACGGGCCGTGACGGGGGTCGGGGCGAAGCCCGCGAGCTGCTGGTTCATTGCGTTCATATCGGGCTCCCTCAGACCTCGTACGGCTGGACGACGATGAAATTGCCGGGAGCGCCGCGGAACTGGAGGTTCACGGTCTCCCCGCTGTGGCCGGGGTAGGCGTTGCGCCGCAGCCGGACCTGGCTGGAAAGGATCACCTGTGCGGCGGAGGACCACGCGACGATGGCGTTGCTGTCCGCGAAGGTGGTCGGGGTGACGGGCAGGACCACCGGGACGCCGTGCGTCTTGACGATGACGGTGCCGGTGCCCTGGAACTGCATGGTGAACAGGGCGCCACCGGGGATGCCGTGGCCCTCGATCCGGCGGATCTCGTGCTGGAGCGATTCGTCGAAGGCGAGCACGGCTTCGGCGGAGACGCAGATTCCGTCGCCCTGGAGCTCGATGGCGTGCAGGTGGGCGCCGTTCTCGGCGAGGAAGACCTGGCCGCGGCCGGTGCAGCGCATGAGCTGCATCTCCTGGCCGGTGGCGTTGCCGACGATGCGTCCGGCGAAGCCCGCGCCCTTGTAGCTGAAGTCGACCTTGCCCTGGTACAGCACCATGCTGCCCTGGCGGGCGAGGACGGCCTGGCCGCCCATGGCGAGGTCGACGCGCATGAGCTGCTGGTTCTGCGGGGTCCAGCGGCTGCCCGTGGGGGCTTCCTTGTACGGCTGGAGCGCGGCGGCGAGTCCGGCGGCGGGGGCCGCGGCCTGGGGGGCGTAGCCGGGCTGCTGGCCCGGGAACTGACCGGGCGGCTGGCCCGGGACCTGACCGTAGCCCGGCTGCTGCCCGTAGGGGGCAGGGGCGGGCGGCGGGACCTGGCCCGGGTACTGGCCGGGGACCTGGCCCGGAACCTGCCCGGGGACCTGGCCGTACGAGGGCTGCTGCGGCTGCGGCGGCTGGCCGTACGGCGCGGGGGCCGGCGGGGCGATCGGCGCGGCCATGGTGGGCGCGGCGTGCACCGGGGCGGGAGCCGCGGGCTGCTGGTACGGCTGCGGCTGCGGCACGGCGGCGGGCGCGGGCGCGCCGAAGGACGGCGCGGGGGCCGGGGCCTGAGGGGCCTGCTGAGCCGGAGCCGGGGCGCCGAAGGACGGGGCCGGGGCGGCCGCCTGCGGCGGCGCGGCGAAACCGGGCGAGGCGGCGGCCGGGGCCTGCTGCTGCGGCTGCGCCTCCTCGGCGACCTCGCCGCCGAAGTTCTTCAGCAGCGCGTCGAGCCCGCCGTCGAAGCCCTGGCCGACGGCGGCGAAGCGCCACACGTCCTTGAGGTAGAAGTCGCCGAGCATCACGGCCCGCTCGGTGGTGAACTCCGCGCCGGTGAACGCGTACCGGACGACCTCTTCACCGCCGGCGACGATCCGGATGTAACCCGGGCCGACCTGCGACATCTGTCCGGCGCCGTCGATGGTGGCGGTGAAGGACAGCTTGTGGATGGACGCCGGAATGCGGTCCAGCGTCACCCGGAAGGACTCGGTGTCGCCCGACTGCGCACCGAGTTGCTGAATGGACTCTTCCGGTGACTTCGGCTGGTTGAAGAAGACGAAGTAACGGTCGTCCGACAACTGCTCATTGGCGTCGAGGCCGAAACAGCTGATGTCGAAGGTGAGTCCGGGCCCGGCGATCTGGACGCCTACGTACAGATCGGTGCCCGCCGTCAGATCACTGATCTTGGCCTTGTGGCCGCGTTGGAATTCCCTGGCCATACGTAACGACCGTCCCCCATCCCGACTGTGAATGCGTGCCGCTCAGGCTAACGGCATCTGCCGACATCCGGCCAAGTCGGTACCGACCCGGTACACAACACGCTGTGTGACATGACGGGCGTTCGCCGGACGTTCGGGCTCATTCGTCGCGTGCGGCGGGGACCTTCGGGAGGCGCTCGGCCGCCACCACTCCCTCCAGGTACCCGCGGGCCCGCTCGGTGCGCGGGTAGGCCTCCAGCAGCTCCCAGAAGCGGGGTCCGTGGCCGGGCACGAGGAGGTGGGCCAGCTCGTGCAGGAGCACGTAGTCGACGACGTACTCCGGCATCCCCTGGAGCCGGTGCGAGAGCCGGATGCTGCCCTCGGCCGGGGTGCAGGATCCCCAGCGGGTGTTCTGGTTGGTGACCCAGCGGACCGTACGGGGGCGGGCCCGGCCGCCGAAGTACTGCTCGGACAGGCGCTCGGCGCGCGCGGTGAGTTCCGCGTCCCCGAGGGTGCGTTTGCTCTCCTGGGCGGCCAGCTTGTCGAGCATGACGCCCACCCAGCGCTGCTCCTCCGCCTCGGACATCCGGGCAGGGATGAGGACGACCGTACGGTCACCCTCGCGATAGGCGGATACGGTCCTGCGGCGGCGCGCGCTCCGGCGGACTTCGACGGCGCGCTGCGGTGGGTCGGCGGACACGCGACGACGGTACCCGGTACCGGTGGCCGAAGTCCCGCCCGTCCAGGCTTCGAACACACGCGATTCGCGGCCGATATCCGGAACACCATTTCCCTTCATCTCATATGCCTAATACATCTCACCTGTGGACAAACTTCTGCACGGTTCCCGGCGGACGGGCAGTGTTGCCGAAGAGCGGGAAACAGGCGGCGAGTCCGCAGGGGAAATCGAGGGGGACCTGACATGTATCCGAGGGTGAAGCCGGCGCTGGCGCGGGCCTGGCGGGACAGGGAGACGGTGCAGTTCGGGGTGACCCCCGCTCATGCGGTGGTGCTCGGCCCCGTGGACACGGCGACGGGCACGCTCATCGACCGGATCGACGGGACACGGGGGATGGAGCTGCTGCGGGCCGAGGCCGCGGGGATGGGTCTGCCGGACGGCCGGGCCGACGAAGTGGTCAGGCGGCTGGCCGGGGCAGGTCTGCTCGACGACGCGACGGCGGGCGGCCCGCGGGCCCAGGCCGTCCGCAGGCAGACGGAGACCGTGGAGCGGCTGGGGCCCGATCTGGGCTCGCTCTCCCTGGTCCACCGGGAACCGGGCGGGGACTTACGGGGAGTGGCCGCCCGCCGGGTGATACGGGTGCGGGTGCGCGGGAGCGGCCGGGTGGGCGCCGTCATCGCCGCGGTCCTTGCGGGAGCCGGCGTGGGCCGGGTCGACGTGCTCGACGGGGGCCGGGTGGAGCCGGCGGACGTGGCACCGGGCGGGCTGGACCCCGGGAGTGTGGGCCGGCTGCGGGCCGAGGCCGCGGGAAAGCTGGTGCGTGCGTCGGCCCCGGGGCGCACCCCTCGGGCCGCGGAGGACGAGGGCCCGGAGCCGGGGCTGGCCCTGGTGGTGGTCGCGCCGCGGGACGGGCTGCACGCCTGGGCCCCGGATCCTGACACCGCGGCGGACTGGGTCGCGACGGGCGTCCCGCACCTGTACGCAGGGGTGTTGGAGGGGACGGGGCTGGTGGGACCGCTGGTGCTGCCGGGCGCGACGGCGTGCGCGGGGTGCATGGAGCGCGAGCGCGTGGACCGGGACGCGGCCTGGCCGAGGATGCTGGTGCAGTGGCGCTCCGCCCACCGCCGCCGCTCCGGCGCCGCGTGCGACCTGGGCCTGTCCACGGCGGTGGCCGGCCTGGCCGCGGCCCACGCACTCTCCTTCCTCGACGGGCGGCTGCCCGCTTCCACGGCGGCCCGCTGGGAGACGGCCCTGCCCACGCTCCACTGGGAGCCCAGCCCGGTCCGCCCACACCCCCAATGCCCCTGCGGCGCGAGCGACGAGCGTCCGGGCCCGCTCGAGCATGTCGGACCGGTCCCAGGGGGAGGATCGGTAGCGGACCGGCCGGGAGGGCCATGACAGGATGCGTTGAGGCTGTCGGGTCGGAAGGGTTCCTGAGACCGCCGCTCGCGGCGCAGCCGTCTGGGAATTGGAGGGGCGTATGTCTGATCTTCCCCGGAAGGCGGTCACCCGTACCGTCAAGCTGGCCGCACTGCCGCTCGGCATCGCGGGCCGGGCCACCTGGGGGCTGGGCAAGCGGATCGGGGGCAAGTCGGCGGAGATCGTGGCACGCGAACTCCAGCAGCGGACCGCCGAGCAGCTGTTCCGCACGCTCGGGGAGCTGAAGGGCGGCGCCATGAAGTTCGGGCAGGCCCTGTCGGTCTTCGAGTCGGCCCTGCCCGAGGAGGTCGCCGGGCCCTACCGGGCGGCGCTGACCAAGCTCCAGGAGGCGGCCCCGCCGCTGCCGGCGGCGACGGTGCACCAGGTGCTGGCGGACCGTCTGGGCGCGGACTGGCGGGATCTGTTCGAGGAGTTCGAGGACAAGCCGGCTGCGGCGGCCTCGATCGGGCAGGTGCACCGGGCGGTGTGGCACGACGGCCGGCAGGTCGCGGTCAAGGTCCAGTACCCGGGTGCCGGTGAGGCGCTGCTGTCGGATCTGAAGCAGCTGGGCCGGTTCGCGGGGCTGCTGGGCCCGCTGATCCCCGGCATGGAGATCAAGCCGCTGATCAAGGAGTTGCGCGACCGGGTCTCGGAGGAGCTCGACTACGAGCTGGAGGCCGAGGCCCAGCGGACGCACGCGGACGCATTCGAGGACGACCCGGATGTGGTCGTGCCGGACGTCGTGCACCAGGGCGACCAGGTGCTGGTGACGGAGTGGATGGAGGGGACCCCGCTGTCGGAGGTGATAGCGGACGGCACCCAGGAGGAGCGCGACCGCGCCGGACAGCTGCTGGCCCGGTTCCTCTTCTCCGGCCCCGCACGCACCGGCCTGCTGCACGCGGACCCGCACCCGGGCAACTTCCGGCTGATACCGGGTGCGGACGGCCGCATGCGGCTGGGCGTCCTGGACTTCGGCACGGTCGACCGGCTGCCCGGCGGCTGGCCCAAGCCCATCGGCCGGTCGCTGCGGATGACACTCGACGGCGACGCCGAGGGGGTCTACGGGCACCTGTGTGCCGAGGGGTTCGTGAAGGAGTCCATCGAACTGGACCCCGACGCGGTGCTGGACTACCTGAAGCCGATCATCGAGCCCGCCGAGGCCGAGGAGTTCACCTTCACCCGGCCGTGGCTGCGCGGACAGGCGGCGCGGATCGCCGATCCCCGTTCCCCCGCGCACCAGTTGGGCCGACAGATCAATCTGCCGCCGTCGTACCTGCTGATCCACCGGGTGACGCTGAGCACCATCGGCGTGCTGTGCCAGCTGGGCGCCACGGTGCGGCTGCGGGACGAACTGCAAGCCTGGCTGCCGGGGTTCGCATCCGCCGAGTGACCCCGTAGCGCGTCACCACCAGGACGAGTCGAGCCTGCCCTCGATCGCCCGGAGGTTGGCGCGCGCGCAGTCGACGCAGAAGTACTGTCTGGTCCCGTTCTCCACCGAACAGGTCCAGGTGGGCGGGGCGCCGTCGGGGGCCTCCTTGCCACAGCGCGCGCAGACGACGGGCTGGGCCTCGGATCCCGGCGGGGCGGGGTGGGGAGTCGGCTGGTCCACCTCCAGACGATATCCCCGTCCGGGGTGGACAGCCCTGCGCAACGCACCGGGGGGACCGGGGCGGTGGGGGCGGGGCCCCCCGGGGGGTGGCGGCAGCGGCGGGGGGGAGTGGCTGTCGGCCCCTGGCAGCGCCCCCCCGGGGCGCCAGGCGACGCGCAC